>JACWAG010000466.1 GCA_014874425.1 Syntrophaceae bacterium
ATCCATTTCAGTCCTATACTCAAGCGTTTGCGACTTCCAGCCCATCCTATGTGGATAATTCGCAGAGCGGAAATCTTCTTTCTTTGGCCGCGCGGTGGGGAATGGCGACATGTTGGGGCAGCAATGGGCCATCCCCGGTTCATGTCTGCCTAACTGACGAAATGGGAATAGGATTCAATTCTTTTTTTGGTTTCAACGCCTCACTCAATTTTGTTGATAGAAACGACTATGGCGCCGTAATCGTCGCGGACATTAATCGACTTCAGTTTCACGGAAATGGAACAGTAACAGATACCGAATTGGCTCGAAGATACGCTTTAGTAATTGGGGATTCTCTTTCCGGCGATAACTTCACTACTATTGTGTCACTGAACTCGGATTTTCATCTTGGTTCCATTTTGGAGGCACACTCGCTGAAATTCTTTCCCAGGGTACAGTTTGTGGACTACATCCAGGACATGAGCCTGACAAATCATACACAACATTGGGCCGATTCCGGCGCTAGCAGATATACTTTATTGGGGGTTGGAGGAGTCGTTGAACTTGACCATCTACCTTTCTGGACCGGCCCAGCGCCTGACACTTTTGGTAGTGTCCTGTCCCCAGGACTGAGGTTGTCCGGAACCATTGGAACTAGTGGCCATGGAGTGAGTTATTGGTCCTGGAATATAGCCTTAAAGTTCTTAAAATTCGGTACGTCAACCCTCAGATTCGCTAACCGTGAAACACAAATTTGGGCTGAAGCGGGTATATCCATGTGGCAAATCCTTGAACCGCCGGCTAAACACGAGACTCACTGGAGAGACATGGGACGGGTGGATACAATGATGTTTTATCTACAAGGATCCGCTGTTTTTTGAGGGAATTCGTTTCGTTTCAATTTACCTGGCCGGGGCTCCCTGATTTCGCCTTTCTCAACATATCGAAACACCAACCTTGGCCTTTCAATCGGGGCCATCACACTTTTGTAATTTACTGTAGCAAGGCATGGCAAATCCCTTGAACATTATAGTGGTTGATGATGAAGTCAATATCCGCCGTACTCTTTCGGTTTGTCTGGAATCTGAAGGACATAGAGTTTTAGCGGTAAGCAATTTTCGAGACGCTTTGTTGGAGGCTTCCCGTAGGTCTTTTGATTTGGCGTTCGTAGATTTGCGACTAGGTCCGGACAGTGGATTGGACCTGATTCAGCCCTTGATCGCATCCTCACCGTGGCTCAAAGTCATTGTGGTCACCGCGTATTCTTCCATTGAAACCGCCATTGAGGCCATGCGGAGAGGCGCATCGGATTACATTCCGAAGCCATTCACTCCAGCGCAAGTCAGACTGGCTGTGGACAAAGTAGCTCAAGTTCGTTCCCTGGAACAGAAGCTATCGACCCTTGAGGAAGAACTCGGAAGGTCCAGTCAGCAGGTCGATTTCTCAAGTGATAATACCAAGATGCAGAGGGCTGTAATCCTGTCACGTCAGGTCGCTCCTACTGAGGCTACTGTCCTCATAAGAGGTGAGAGCGGGACCGGCAAGACTGTCTTGGCGCGCGAGATTCACCATTGGAGTGATAGAGGAATAAAACCATTTGGGGTCATCTCCTGTCCAAGCCTATCCCCAGAGTTGATGGAAAGTGAACTGTTCGGCCATGTAAAAGGGGCCTTTACAGGGGCGATCAGAGATAATCCTGGCCGCATAGCTGTGAGTGAAGGTGGAACACTCTTCCTCGACGAAGTCAGCGAGCTTCATCTTTCTGTTCAGCCTAAGCTTTTACGGTTTCTACAAGACAGGGAATATGAACAAATGGGCTCGCACAAGACCAGAAAGGCGGACGTGCGAATAATATCAGCCACCAATGTAGACTTGGAACACGCTATTGAAAACTCAAAATTCAGGGAAGACTTATTCTATCGGCTCAATGTAATACAGATTGAAATACCGCCATTGAGGGAGCGGCCTGAAGACATCATCACTCTTGCCGAGAAATCACTAACGTTCTTCATCCGTAAATATCACCGTTCCCTAAGCGGATTTACGGATGAAGCTTTGGTAGCCCTCCAGGAGTATGATTGGCCTGGAAATGTCAGAGAATTACGGAATGTAGTGGAACGAGCCGCAATTCTTTGTTCAGCGGATAAAGTCGGAACAGAATACTTACCAAATAAGATGGCGCCGCGTCCAACTACCTTACGAATTGGCGCCCCGGTAAGTCTAAACAGAATCGAAGAGGAACACATTCGAATAGTGCTTGCGAGCAGCAAGTCCTTTCAGGAAGCGGCCGACATACTTGGAATAGACCAGGCTACACTTTGGCGCCGCAGAAAACAGTACGGAATCTAAGAATAATACTCCCTTGCAAACTGCAAGGTCTGCTAAACCTAATCTGTGCAAACCGCAATCTCATAAAACATACAATTTTCTTAACCATTTGATATCATATCAAACGTGTCAACGCGTCCTTTGGCGCCATCCTTGCTTTTATCTGTTACTGGAGGCCTCTGCATGCTTGGAATTCGGCAAAAGCTTTCTTTGGGCTTTGGCGGGCTACTGGCCGTCATAGTGATCATCGGTCTCGAAAGCGTATCCCTGCTCTCTGAACTCGGTGGTTCAATAGATGTCATACTAAAGGAAAATTACCGCAGCGTGATCGCGTGCCAAGAGATGAAAGAAGCCCTGGACCGTATGGATCGCGGGATGTTGTTCATACTCCTCGGCTATAAAAGTCAAGGAACCGATCTTTTAAGCAAAAATAGAGTGTCATTTCAAAAAGCGCTCGATGTTGAACTTCAAAATATCACTATTGAGGGAGAGGCAGAAAAGGCGGCGCATCTTCAGGAACTTTTCAAGCAATGTATACAGGCGACAGAATCAGTGACCCAACAAGGAGCGTCCAGCGATGGTATGCGAAAAGCCTATTTCTCGGCGCTTCTACCCTTGTTTCAGCAGATAAAAACAACCGACGACGAAATTCAGGATATGAATCAGCGGAACATGAGCGATGCAAATCAGCATGCTCTGAAAAAGGCTGAGGCGGCCCGTCGGCTTATGCTGATGTTACTCGTGTTTGGGGCATTATTGGCGGTAGCCTTTGTGCTCCTCATAGGCAAGTGGATCATTCAGCCGATAGCCGGGCTTACCTCGTCAGCCCTGGAAATAAAATCAGGAAATTTGGACCTGGTAGTTCCCACACGTTCCAAAGATGAGATTGGGACTCTAGCCGAAACCTTTAACGACATGGCGGCAGCGCTTAGAGAATTCCGCCGAACACGCGCAGCTCAGTTGATTAACATCAAACGCGTCACTGAACAGGCATTCAAGGTCTTACCCGAGGCTGTGGTTATCGTGAACACGGAGGGGATTATAGAAATCGCAAGTGAATTGGCTACTCAATTGTTCAACCTTCGACCGAACGACAAGATAGACGATGCGCCTCATGGGATTGTCGATCTCTACAACGAAGCTATATCGACCGGGCGAGCCATAGAACCACAGGGTTCTCAATCACCAGTCCAAAAGTTCATTAACGGGAAGGAACATTATTTTCATCTGAAGGCTGTTCCGATTCTGGACAATTATCGACAGCCTACCGGCGTAATCCTTTCGTTGTCAGACGTTACTTTGGAACGAGAGCAGAATGAAATGAAAAGGGGGGTCGTTTCCACCGTATCCCATCAACTTAAAACACCTCTAACATCTATAAGAATGTCTCTCCATTTACTTCTGGAAGAAAAGGTGGGGACACTTTCAGAAAAGCAGGCCGACTTGATTGTGGCCGCGAGGGAAGAAAGCGATCGTCTTCATCTGATCCTGGAGCAATTGCTGAGCATCAGTCGTATAGAATCCGGAAAAACCAGCATGGATCTCAAAATGGTCAGGCCCCACGAATTGGTTTTGGAATCCGTCGAACCCTTTCACAGCGCAGCCACGGATCGAGGACTGACCCTGGAAGTCCAATTACCGGATGACTTGCCGGATGTGCTGGCTGATCCTTTAATGGTTTCGCAGGTATTTGCCAACCTGCTCTCTAACGCATTAAAATACACGGACCCGGGTGGAGTGGTGAGCGTATCAGCCCAAATCAAGGATGATTCCGTGCTGTTTTCCGTGTCAGATACGGGAAGAGGCATCCCTGACCAATATCTTAAAAAGATCCTGGAAAATTTTTTCCGGGTACCAGGACAAACCGTCGAATCAGGGTTGGGGCTTGGACTGTCAATTGTTCAGGAGATCGTTGAAGCCCACGGTGGAACGGTAACTGTTGAAAGCCGTGAGTCTGAAGGAAGTATTTTTACGTTTTCGTTGAAGCGTTCTGACAGCGTTTTTGAGGAGGAGTCCTAATATGATTGATCTAATTTTTATCTTAATTCTCGTAGCCTTTTTTGGGTTATGCGCCTTATATTGCCTGGCATGGGAAAGGATTTGAACCATGTTTAACATTATTGTGGGTTTAATAGGCGTTGCGCTCATCGTTTATCTGTTCATAACGGTTCTAAGGCCTGAAAAGTTCTGACGAGGTAAAAGCATAATGAACTATTTCGGATGGATACAATTGGCGCTGTTTGTTGGTCTCCTGCTTGCTCTTACCAAGCCCATGGGCGTTTATCTGACTCGAGTGTTGGATGTTGACGGCAAAACGTTTCTAGACCCTATTATGCGACCAGTTGAGCGGTTATTTTATTTCCTGCTGGGCATTGACCCCAAAAACGAGCAGGACTGGAAACAGTATTCGTTTTCCTTGATCGCTTTTAGCCTTGTCGGAGCATTGTTTACCTATGCGATTCTTCGATTACAGCATCTCTTACCGTTAAATCCTCAAGGTTTTGGGCCTGTGGACGACCATCTTTCGTTTAATACAGCCGTGAGTTTTATCACCAACACGAACTGGCAAAGTTACGGTGGCGAATCAACCATGTCATACTTTTCACAAATGGTAGGGTTGGCGCTCCATAATTTCACTTCCGCAGCCTCGGGAATAGCCGTAGCGGCCGCCGTGGTCCGAGGCGTATCAAGAAATTCCTCGAAAACAATTGGCAATTTCTGGACGGATCTGACTCGAATAATTCTCTATGTGCTTTTGCCTATTTGCATTATCTATTCGATATTTCTGGTATCTCAGGGAATGATCCAAAATTTTAAGCCATATGAGACAGCTCAAGTGATCAACCCCTATACGGCTCAGGTCATTAAGAAAGATGTCAACAGCCAGGAAATCAAGGACGAGCGGGGTAAGCCGCTGACAGAGGAAAGAAAAGTCGAAACTCAGACCATCTTACAAGGCCCGATGGCTTCTCAAGTGGCCATTAAGATGTTGGGAACCAATGGCGGTGGGTTTACAAATGCTAACGCAGCCCATCCCTATGAGAACCCGACACCTCTCTCCAATTTTCTGCAAATGTTGTCCATTCTATTGATACCGAGTGGATTGACATACTATCTCGGACGGACGGTAAAGAACCAACGCCACGGATGGGCGGTGTGGAGCGCAATGGCCACAATTCTTCTTGTTGGATTCCTTGTATGTTGGTGGGCGGAGTCTAATGGAAATCCTCACTTCCAAGCATTGGGAGTAGATGCTTCAGCAGGTAATTTGGAGGGCAAAGAAGCCCGTTTTGGTATTTTCAACTCGGCCCTCTTTGCAACCGTAACCACCGGCACATCCTGTGGCGCAGTAAATTCCATGCACGATTCCTTTACACCTTTGGGCGGGTTGATTCCGATGCTTAACATACAGTTGGGAGAAGTAATCTTTGGCGGTGTTGGTTCAGGGTTGTATGGAATGATTGTTTTCGTTGTGCTTGCGGTGTTTCTTGCCGGCCTGATGATCGGCAAGACCCCGGAATACATCGGCAAAAAGATAGAAGCCTACGACGTAAAAGCAAGCGTAATGTTCATCATGGTCCCTGTCCTGAGCATTCTCGGCTTCACCGCTTGGGCCGCTATAAGTTCGTGGGGTCTGGCTGGTTTGAATAATGCAGGACCTCACGGCTTCAGCGAGATTCTGTATGCGTTCTCATCGGCTGCGGGTAACAATGGCAGCGCTTTTGCCGGACTCAACAGCAATTCCTATTGGTACGATATCACTTTGGGAATAGTTATGCTCCTGGGTAGATTTTTCATGATCGTCCCGGTCCTTGCTCTAGCTGGAAACCTGGCAAAAAAGAAACTGGTTCCCCCTAGTGAAGGCAGCTTTCCTGTAACTGGGCCAATCTTTACAATAATTTTGATAGGCACGGTCTTGATAGTCGGCGCATTGACCTTTTTCCCCGCCCTGTCGCTTGGACCAATTGTTGAACATTACATCATGACTCATTCAAGTACATTATTTTAAGAGGATAAACCGAGATGCCTGCGAAAGCGCTTTCAATCTTTGATCGTGAGATACTGAGTCAAGCTGTTGTAGAATCTTTCAAGAAACTCAACCCACTAAAGATGTTAAAAAACCCGGTAATGTTTGTCACCGAAGTTGGCGCGGCCATGACTACGGCGAGCATAATTTTCGGACCTGATAGTGAGTCTCTCGGTTTTGGTTTTCAGATCGCTGTCTGGCTCTGGTTCACTGTGTTGTTCGCCAATTTTGCCGAGGCGGTAGCTGAGGGACGGGGAAAAGCTCAGGCTAACGCTTTGCGAAAGACCCGTACGCAGACTATCGCCCATCGTCTGCTCCAGGACGGCCTGGTGCAGCAGGATATCCCGGCGGATAGGCTTAAGAAAGGAGATGAGGTGGTCGTTTCCGCCGGGGAAACCATCCCGGCTGATGGTGAAGTAATTCAGGGGGTCGCGTCTGTTGATGAATCCGCGATCACAGGAGAATCCGCCCCGGTGATCAGGGAATCCGGCGGAGACAGGAATTCAGTGACAGGGGGCACAAGAGTCCTGTCAGATTTCCTCATAATCAGGGTAACAGCCAACCCGGGTGAAAGTTTCCTCGACCACATGATCAGATTGGTAGAAGGCGCCCAACGCCAAAAAACTCCTAACGAGATAGCGCTGACAATCCTGCTTGCGGCGCTCACGATTATCTTTCTCGTGGTAATACTTAGCCTGAAGTTTTTCGGGATGTATTCCGGGGTCTTTTTCTCGATCACCGTACTGACGGCTCTACTTGTCTGTCTGATACCAACTACGATTGGTGGCCTCTTGAGCGCCATCGGAATAGCAGGAATCGACCGTCTCGTACAAAAGAATGTGCTCGCAATGAGTGGTCGCGCCGCTGAAGCCGCTGGTGACGTAGATGTCCTGCTATTGGATAAAACAGGAACTATTACTTTAGGTGATCGCCAAGCGACCGAATTCATACCCGCCCACGGAGTTCATGCCGAAGAATTGGCGGATGCGGCGCAATTGGCCTCTTTGGCCGATGAAACGCCGGAAGGGAGGAGCATTGTTGTCCTTGCTAAACAATATGGACTTAGGGCACGGACCCTCTCTGAAATGCCTGCCGCCACATTCCTCCCCTTTACGGCGGAAACCCGAATGAGTGGCGTGGATATTGACGGTAGACGAATAAGGAAAGGAGCTCCTGACGCTGTAATTAAATTTGTCGGGGGTCATCTGCCGCCGTCAGTCGATGATGCGGTGGCCAGGATATCCAATTCAGGTGGAACAGCGTTGGTAGTTGCTGAGAATGAAAGAGCTATGGGTGTAATTCATCTCAAGGATATAGTGAAAGGCGGCTTGAAAGACAGATTCGAACGTTTTCGTTCTATGGGGATCAAAACCGTTATGATCACGGGCGACAACAGGTTAACGGCGGCCGCTATCGCCAAAGAGGCGGGAGTTGATGATTTCCTTGCTGAGGCTAGACCCGAAGACAAACTCGCCCTGATTCGAAAGGAACAGGCTACCGGTCATCTTGTGGCCATGACCGGTGATGGCACCAACGACGCCCCAGCTCTGGCTCAGGCTGACGTTGGAGTCGCCATGAACACAGGCACTCAAGCAGCTAAGGAAGCCGGCAACATGGTGGATTTGGATTCGAATCCCACCAAACTAATTGAGATAGTGGAAATTGGAAAACAAATGCTCATGACACGAGGCGCCCTTACCACATTCAGCATTGCTAACGACGTGGCTAAATATTTTGCAATTATCCCCGCGATGCTTGTAGCCACATTCCCGGTAATAAGCCCCTTAAACATTATGGGGCTTCATTCACCACAAAGCGCCATCTTGAGCGCCGTTATATTCAATGCGCTTATCATCGTAGCGCTAATACCACTCGCATTACGCGGAGTTCGCTTTCGACCGCTTACGGCTGCTGTGATGCTGCGTCGCAACCTTCTCATTTATGGGCTTGGAGGACTAGTCGCTCCTTTTGTGGGAATTAAACTCATAGATTTATTTGTTTCAGCGCTGCGGCTCGCATAGGGAAGGAGGATTTAAAATGAATAGTTTAATTTCTCAGATTCGAATTTCGTTGGTCGCAACCATCGTTTTGGCTGTTGTCTTGTGTGGCGTATATCCAGCGCTAATATGGGGCATTGCTCAAGCGTTATTTCCAGACAAGGCGAACGGTTCCCTAATTATGCGGAATGGTAAGATAATTGGCTCAAAATTAATCGCTCAAAACTTTACAGACGCCAAATATTTTCATCCGAGACCCTCATCAGCCGGAGACTTTGGATATGACTCCACAAGTTCGGGGGGTAGTAATCTCGGGCCGACATCAAAGAAGTTGATGGATTTGGTCAAAGAACGTGTAGACAAGTATCGCTCTGAAAACAATTTGTCTCCGAAGGCTTTAGTGCCGGCAGACGCTGTAACGTCTTCAGCTAGCGGCTTGGATCCCCACATAAGTTTGAGAAACGCGCTTCTCCAGGCGCCTCGTGTCGCAAACACGCGGGGTATCGATGAAAAGGCTTTGGTCGAGAAGATTCAAGCCAATACTGATGGCAGGGACATGAGAATTCTTGGTGAGCCACGAGTAAACGTGTTGACACTTAATCTTTCATTAGACGCGAGCTAAAGTTGACTTCTTTGATAGGAGATAGACCTGGTAGCTTCTTACGAATGATCCGTCGCGCACGGCGGGGAAGGTTCAAGATTTATCTTGGGTATGGCGCCGGGGTAGGCAAAACCTATCAAATGCTTGTTGAAGGCCATAGGTTGAAGGCGGAGGGGATCGATGTGGTCATCGGGCTTGTTGAGACCCATGGTCGTCCAGACACTGCAAAACTAATTGAAGGACTGGAGGTGGTTTCAAAACGTAAAGAAGAATATCGCGGTATCTCGCTTGAGGAGATGGACGTTGACGCAATAATAGCAAGAAGACCTCAAGTCGCTCTAATCGATGAACTGGCGCACACCAATGCGCCCGGTAGTAAAAACCCAAAAAGATATCAGGATGTTCAGGAAATCCTGGCGGCAGGCGTGCATGTAATAACAACTCTAAACGTTCAGCATCTTGAGAGCCTTTACGATACCGTTGAAAAGAATGTTCATGTAAAGGTTAGGGAACGTATACCTGATTGGATCATCGGTGAAGCCGATGAAATTGTTAATGTGGATCTGTCACCTGAAGACCTGCAAAAACGTCTTCAGGATGGAAAAATTTACCCTGTTGAACGAATTCAGACCGCCCTTTCAAATTTCTTTACTACTGACAACCTTGAAACACTTAGAGAACTTACCCTTAGAGAACTTGTTTCCCAGATTGACTCAAAAAGACGAGAACATGTAGAGGATCAGAATCCTATATCGCCTGATCAAGTAATGGTATGCTTAAGCTCGGGTGGGCCTAACAGCGCAAGACTGCTACGTTACGCATCTCGTCTGGCCGGTCGTTTGAACAGGAACTGGTACGCCCTGTATGTTCAAACTCCTTCCGAAGCGCCAACTGTGATAGACCCGCGCACTCAGACCATTCTCTCCGAGACGCTCACCCTGGCGAAACAATTGGGAGCTATTGTATTCACGTACAAAGGCGCTGACGTTACGGAGACTATATTACGCTTCGCAAAAGAGTACAGGGTCGGACATATTGTTATTGGAACTCCGGGGCCAGTCCCATGGTGGAAAAGGACCTTGGGCAAACGTAGCCTTGTTGAACGACTAATCGAAGACGCAAGAGGGGTCACGGTTGTTGTGCTTGATACTCATGAACCTCGTGTCAGTGAAAAGGAAAAAGAAGAACCGTTGGCCGAAACAGTCGAGAACCATCTAGGCGAGCCTGTCCAAAGCCAGGCAATTTTGCGGCTGACTTCTTTGCTTTCGCCGAACCAAATAGTCTGCTGGAACGAACCAATTGCCAAGGAGGTCTTGTTAAAACGACTGGTAGAAACGGTTGCCTCAGCCGTGACTACGCCTCCAGAAGACATTCTAAACGAATTACTCAAGCGAGAGAATGAGTCCTCGACCTTTTTTAACGAGGGAGTGGCATTCCCCCATGTTCGCGTTGATGGAATTAAGAATCCGCTACTTGCGCTCGGCGTAGCTTCTAAAGGCATATCTGATGTTCAAACTGAGATTCCAGTTAAGTTGATTTTTCTCATAATTGCTCCTAAAGAGGACCCCAACGTCCAAATTAGGATCCTGGGGATGGTTAGTCGACTGGCAAGAAATGAAAATTTTGTCGATCAGATGCTTAAGAGTGATAGCAGTGAGAAGGCATGGATCAGCATATTGGCTTTCGAAAAAAGTGTTTCTCAGAAATGAACTTCCGTCGATCCTAATGTTCGATTAATTCCCTCACAGAAATTCTATTATTACATGCTTATTAGTTATCTCAAGTTATTTAACATTCAATAAAAATGAGTGAAACTAGTTGTGGCCGTTAATATAGTTAGCTTTCCAGAATTCACACTGTTGATTCGCGTTCTAAAGAGTTAGCCATCGAGTCTATTTCCATATCATTTAATTCAGGGGCGCCGTTCCTAAGGAATTTTCAATGGGGTCCAGACAGGGCTGTTTCTTTTGGCTAATGGTCTTATCCTCACTATGGCCCGGAGGTTCTGTTTCCCAAGTTTTAGGATTGCGACACTCAGGTCTCCTGAAAAATCCCATGGTTGTGATCTGCTGTGGATGATGACATCCATTTTCTTTTGAAAACCACATAGGTTCAACCATGACTTGATACTGTAATCACTCAGATATGTTACATCCTTGGCTTTTGGCTCTCTTTTTTCATACGACCTGAGACAATTCGGCAAATTGTACAAGTCAACTCGACAGTCCTGATTCACCTGTCGCGTACCTGACGCTAACTTTGTAAGTATCATACGCCCCATACAACCACTGGCTTCCCACTGGTCGTATGGTCTAATTATTGGAGAATAGGCCAACAGGAAGCTAAGCATGGAAAGCCCCAAGATTAGAACCAATTTTTCTGATTTGTAGCAGAAACAGGTTTTTACTCCCACACTTGGGTTGATCCGGAATTTTGTAAGAACTGTCCGGAAATGTTTTATGCATTCGGCCAAAGGGTACGCCAAAAGAGCGCTAAAGGGAATCGCCGAAATATACATGCTGCGATGGGCAAATGTCAGGGTGACTACAAATAGAATCAACGGTATCAGAAGCCACAAGACCAGAAAAGACAGCAGCTTGATAGATTTTTGTGTATACGAAGGACCCCTTCTCGAACTCAAACCCCACAAAAACAAGACCAAGTAGAGACCAAAAACAGAAAGCATTAAGAAAGTCCACAAATTTGCCAGTCCAGTATCAAACACGCCGAACAGATCGGCCGGATATGTCAAATCCAGAAAATAATTATGAAAGATGTTGGCGCCATACGCTTGGATATCATTCCACGTTAAGGGAACGCCTTTAAGATATCCGCCCAGACCTTTTAAAACCGATGTTCGCCAGATTAAATATCCGGCTGTAATTAGAAAATATGGAAATGATTGCCTGAGACTCAAGCAAGAACGTTCAACCCACTTTCCATAGGTCGAAAATATAAATATTTGAGCGAAAATTAGGGCAGGCAATATGATGGCTATTTCCTTGCCTCCCAAGGCCAACAGATAAGAGAAAAGCGAGCAACAAAGTAACCATTTCTTGTTGGAGCCTGATATTTTGCTTTTTAGAAAAAGGAACAAGGACAAGAGCAAAAACATAGCGGCAATTATATCATGCCTGCGATCAGTAGCTGGTACGCTATCCACAAGGATAGGATGCAGAGCGAAAATCAGTCCGCTTAACCACGCAAACAAAATGTTTCCGTTGCACAAGAGGTACATCACACCCACAACGAGGCAAGCTACGGAAGCATTTAGCAAAAGATTGGTCAGTTGAAATCCAAATGGGTTGAGATTCCAGATAGAATAATCAAGAGCGTAAGAAAGTGAGGCTACGGGACGGAAGAATTTGGCGATATCGACAAATTTGGAACCCGCCATCAGGGGCTCTGAAAAAATTCTAGTGAAGTCTTTGAACGAATGGATACGGCTGGTTTCAATCAGCGTTACAGTGTCGGTGCCGGTGAAGAAATAACCCAGGATCGAATGGTATGCGAAAGCTGAAACAAGGCCCACCGAGATGACAGCCCCGATTAACAACACTTTGTTTTTATCAGTTTCTAGAAGACGTTCCAGGGCCATGGAGTTTTAACCGACGCAAATAATTGAAGTATTCCAAATTATTCCCCGACTCTGCCTGCGGCGACGGAGTGGCAGTTTCAATGGAATCAAAACATGTTTCTTTATATTGGTCAAATCTAATCCCAAACCCCTTTATACGAAGCTATCTTACAGCTATAATAGTATGCTCGTCTATTAATTAAACGACAATTTGCAAAGATTCTTTGTGAGCGACACAGATGTATTTTCCTGGCATTTAACTTGTAGAGTTTAGGAGATATCATGTTAAGGCGTGCAAATAATTACGATCAAGTTCAATCATCTTTCCGCTGGGTAATCCCTGAGTTTTACAACATCGGGGTGGATATATGCGACAAATGGGCTTCGGACCCCGATCGTCTGGCTTTGATCCATGAAACGGGCTCGGGCGAACCTCGCAGATGGACATTCAGGGAACTCAGGGACCTTTCAAACAAACTGGCAAATGGACTCAAAAACCATGGTATCTGTAAAGGCGATCGCGTGGGCATATTGCTCGGTCAAGGGCCGGAGACCGCATTGACTCACATAGCCGCTTACAAACTTGGAGCGATAGCCCTTCCTCTGTTCACGTTGTTCGGGACAGAGGCCCTTGAGTATCGACTTTCGAATAGCGGCGCATCTGTTGTGATCACTGACACCGCTAATATCCAGAAGATACTGGAAATATGGGATAATCTTTCGGAACTACAGTTGGTCCTGCTCATTGATGGCCACGGCGGAAACCGCATTCTCGATTTCTGGGAAATCATCGATAAAGGTTCTTCGGTTTTAGAACCAGTAGCCACAAAGGCGGATGATCCAGCCTTGATCATCTACACATCAGGCACCACAGGACCACCCAAGGGAGCGCTCCATGCTCATAGAGTACTGCTCGGGCATTTGCCGGGTGTAGAATTTCCTCATAATTTTTTCCCGCAAAAAGATGATTTGTTTTGGACACCCGCTGACTGGGCGTGGATTGGAGGGCTAATTGATGTTCTTTTTCCGAGTTGGAGTCACGGGGTTCCAGTCGTAGCTTACCGCGCCAGAAAGTTCGACCCTGAGGAAACCTTCCAACTTATAGAAAAACATCATATACGAAACGCCTTTATGCCCCCTACAGCTTTGAAACTAATGCGTCAGGTCCCTAATCCCAGAGGCCGTTACAATCTCAAAATGAGGTCGATAGGAAGTGGGGGTGAAACACTTGGAACTGAACTGTTGGACTGGGCTGAAGGGGCTTTGGGCGTCAAGGTCAACGAATTCTATGGCCAGACCGAAGCCAATCTGTTAATCGGCAATTGCTTCGAAATAATGGAGATCAGGCCGGGTTCAATGGGAAAGCCGATCCCCGGCCATACTCTTGCGATATTGAGTGAATCCGGTGAACCCACGCCATTGGGCCATATTGGCGAGATAGCAGTAAAAAGGCCTGATCCAGTGATGTTCCTCGGATACTGGAACAATCTGGCCGCCACACAAGACAAATTTAGGGGCGATTGGCTTCTCACCGGAGACTTGGCTCGAATTGACACAGAGGGCTACTTCTGGTTCGTAGGCAGAAAAGACGATATTATAACAAGCGGGGGCTACAGAATTGGGCCTGCTGAGATTGAAGACTGCATACTCAAACACCCTGCTGTTAGCATGGTCGCAGTCGTTGGTAGCCCCGATCCTATCCGGACGGAGGTAGTGAAGGCATTCATTGTTCTGAAAGACGGAGTGAACGCGGGCTCGCTGCTGGAGCAGGAAATAAAGGAATTTGTCAAGGTCAGACTGGCTGCGCATGAATTTCCACGAGAGATAGAATTCATCGACGACCTTCCGAAAACAGCAACTGGCAAAATTATGCGCAAAGAATTAAAGAAATTGGAAGTTGAACGTGCCCTTATCAAAGTTCATACGGCAAGATAACGCTTTTTAACATCCTCATTCTTCTCAAGTTCCTCAATAGTCCCGTGGTATTTGATGTGGCCATTATCCACAATATAAGCCCGATCTGAATGTTTGAGTGAAAACCTGACATTCTGTTCAGATAAAAGAACTGTTGTTCCCTCCCGTTTTAGGAGATCGATGAAATCCCCAAGAACTTTTACGATTATGGGCGCCAGCCCTTCGGACGGTTCATCAAGCAGTATGAGATCAGGATTACCCATTAAGGTACGTGAAATTGTTAGCATCTGCTGTTCTCCTCCGCTTAAATTTCCACCTCGGCGGTTGGCAAGCTCTTCCAATCTTGGAAAAATTTCGTAAACACGTTCAATTGTCCAATTTGTACTCCCTTTTGGCTTTCGCAATCCTACTTCGAGATTAGCCCGAACAGTTAGGTCAGGAAAGATCCTTCGATCTTCAGGCACAAATCCAATGCCCAGTCTGGCGACCTTATACGGTACCAATCCCGTCACATCATGCCCATTAAAGATAACTGTACCGCTTTTGGGCGATGTAAGCCCCATAACGCTGCGCATAGTAGTGGTCTTACCTGCGCCGTTTCGCCCCAACAAAACAACTACCTCCCCCCTGTCGACTTGAAGGGAAACATCAAAGAGTATATGGCTTAAACCATAATATGTGTTAATACCTTGGACATCCAGAAGCATGGTTACACCTCTTCCCCAAGGTAAGCCTCAATTACCTGTTTGTTTGCTGAAATCTCGTTTGGTGGGCCTTGGGCCAGCAGGCTCTTGTAACACAAAACCCTAACTTTTTGAGAAATACCGAATACTATATCCATGTCATGTTCTATGAAAACCATGGTGATGTTCATCTTTTTCCATAGTTCCTTAATCAACTCAACCGTTTCCCATCTTTCATCGGGGCTCATTCCAGCCACCGGCTCATCAAGAAGTAGCAATTTCGGTTCCAGGGCCAACGCCACCCCAATATCCAAGCGCTTCTGGTTCCCGTGAGCCAGAGTCCCGCTTAGTTGATGGGCCTTTTCTGCCAACCCGACGCTTTCCAGAATCTCAAACGCTTGTCGCTCAATTTTTTTTGAGCTGTTCCAGCGTTTAAAAATGCGAAGGTTTCCTCTGAGTCTGGTGATAATGGTAATGACGATGTTCTCGAAAACTGTCATTTTGGGAAAGATATTAGTTCTTTGAAAGGCGCGAGCCATGCCTAACCTTACGACATCAAAAGGCTCCATACCAACGATGTTCCTGCCTTGGAAAATGATCTTCCCTTTATCCGGGACTAACGCCCCGGTGATCAAGTTGAAAAGGGTTGTTTTGCCCGCACCATTGGGGCCTATGATCGCGCTAAGTTCTCCCTGGTCTACAGAAAAACTTACGTTGCTAAAAATCTGGTTCCCTTCGAATGATTTGGAGAGGTTCTCGACACTCAGAATCGGGGTCGCCATTTGGAATTCACACTCCATTTTTCTGGAAAATTCATGACTGGAACTTCTTACAGATATTCTGATAAAGCCCCACCAGCCCAGAAGGAGCGAAAAGCACTACAACCAGGATCGCCGCTCCCAGCACTATTGCCCATAGTTCAACCATAGAGGGGTGGATCTGTTGCAGGAATATCTTGAGAAAAATTAAAACCGTAGACCCTATGGCCGGCCCGGCCAGCGAGTACATGCCTCCAACCAGGCTTGCAAGTATTGGTTCGGCTGATTCGCTCCAATGAAGAAAGTCGGGTTGAGCAAATCTGTTAAGCTCAGCAAGCATCCCTCCAGCAAGACCAGCAAAGGCCCCTGCAACTATAAAATTGAGCAGTTGGTATCGCCTGACATTGATTCCAATAAACTTGGCCCGCTCCATGTTTTCTCTTATTGTCTTGATACTTAGACCAAAAGATGAACTAACGATCATCCTCATAACAAAGAAACAGATTAGAAACAGGACCAGACAAAACCAGTAGAAATTTGTTGGACTAAAAATCTCCGGTCTTGGGATCCCAAGAATACCATCATCTCCTCCTGTAAATGTGTACCACTGAAAAACAATCATGTAGAGTAGCTGGCCAAACGCAAGGGTTAGAATGGCAAAGTAAAGTCCCAGTAGCCTTACACAAAACCACCCCACGATTGCAGCCGTGATTGCGGCTGTAAGAGGAGCGGCAGCGAGAGCAAGATAGAACGGGATATCGGCCTTTTTCGTTAACAATGCCACAGTATAGGCCCCAACACCGAAAAATGCAGCGTGACCAAAACTGACCATTCCTCCGAATCCGAGGATCAGATTCAGACTCATGGCGAAAAGCGCCATGATGATCATTTCCGTCGAAACCCATATCCAGTACTCTCCCGTCCTGCCAAATTCGTTCAAAAGAACTGGAAGAACAAAAAGAGCCACTATCACGGTAATTCCGCTGATCCACTGCGTTCTAGAAGAGGATGTCATATGATCCATTGCGCCATTCAGCCTTTTCCTGATTTAACGTTCAGGTTTTCCAAACAGGCCCCACGGCCTGATAACCAACACCAGAGCCATCAACGCATAAGGGAAAACCAGCGCCCACCGGCCGAAGGGCAATTGAAAAAAGGTCAGGCCGGTCCCAATAATAAGCGACCCCAAAAGAGCGCCACCCACACTTCCCAATCCGCCAATTACAACCACTGCGAAGCACTCAATAATTTTCTCCATACCAATACCAAGGTCGATATTCGAAAGGGCCGCAGTCAGAACACCGCCCAACCCGGCTAGCCAGCATCCCAACATAAAGGTGGATGTCATTACCCAGGAAACGTTTACTCCCAAGGCGCCCAACGTATCGGGGAACGAAACTGCAGCCCTAATCACATTGCCAGTACGAGTCCTATAAAGAAGGAACCACATCCCAAACGCAATCAAAGGACCGATCACTAAAATAAAAACATTATATGAGGGTAATGCCATGCCCATAACATCTACCGAACCGGCTAGCAGGTCAGGTCTCGTAACACTTCGTGGATCACCTCCCCAAATCACCCTGACCAGGTCGTCCAAAATGAGCACCAGCGCATAAGTCAGCAGTAATTGCAGAAGGTGTTCTTCACGAT
>JACWAG010000467.1 GCA_014874425.1 Syntrophaceae bacterium
GTAATAAGTGGGTTAGCGTTGAGTTCTATGGCCGTGTTGCATCCGATCACCGTGAACAGAGCAAGTCCAAACGCGTCCGCTACATTCAGGTGTTGGAACGGAATGTCGGTTAAACAGTGAAAACTGACGTAAATGAAAGTCAAGATACCCGCAATTACTGCTATCACAAGTCCAGACGAGTCAGTTACCCAGTTGACCGGATGTACTCCAAGGCAAAGGTCGCGCAACGTGCCGCCACCTATAGCGGTCAACACTGCGGCAACGACAACCCCGAACAGGTCCATTCCTTTACGGGCGGCGGCCAAGGACCCTCCAATTGCAAAAATCGCCGTTCCAAGGAGATTCAGATAATAAACCATTGCAAAAGGCGCTCCTTACTAAAGAGTTGCCGAGCTGATCATTTCATATAATTCGTTCTACAGAATACTGCGAAAACTCTCATATAGCTATTTATCTTGGTCCATTAACGCAAAGAGGCGGTCGCTCTAGTAAGCGCCTTGAAGTAAGCTCAATCCGCTCAGAAAATTCCGCTATAAAGAAGTTGTTGATTTTTTTGTGTTATTTCTGATAGAATATGATCAAATCCATGTATTCAGGAGAATTGTGATGCGATATCTTCTAGCGTCGCTACTCTGCGTAGCCGCATTGTTCGCATTTTCTTCAAACAGTTTGGCGGTTGGGGTTTATACTCCTGGGCAAGAGAGGTGTGATTGCTCTCCGTTAGTTCAACGAGGTGTCATTCCTGACACCTGGAACAAGCTTACGGAAGCGCTTTTGATACCTCAAATTTCATGGGCGATCGACAGGCTGACCATTGAAGCCAAGGCCGTGATAAGTCAGTTCGGGCAGCCACCATCTAATGAAATTTCGGAAATTTCAGCAGCCAAGGAAGCTAAGGAACTCAAGGATGAACCGCCTCCTCTGGTAAAGGAGAAAATAAAGAAGGTCGGCAAGAAAAAGAAGAAACCGGCAATTAACTCTTCAAAAAAAGTTGCGAAGAAAACGAAAAAGGCTGAGACAAAAAACGCCAAGCCGGCGAAAAAAAGAATAAAGGCCCCTTTGAAGGCGCTATAAATTGATGGTGAAATCCGGTGTCACCGTGATTTGTTTCTTCTTCGTTTGGAGGAGGGTTTCCTCCTCCACTTGCGCTGGAACCAGAAACCCTGTTCTGGTTTTATTCTTAGCCAGGATTCGAACAGATCATGAAACTTTTGACTTAGGGCGGTGAGATCGGCTTTACGATCACCCGTAGGCTCAAATTCCATATCTGGCCCCAGAGTAGACACGTAATTCCCGTCATCCAGACGATATGTGCAAATAGGAAGTATCCTGGCATTTCCGTCAATTGTCAGGCGAGCGAAAACTTCATTAGCCGGAGCAGGGGTCCCGAAGTAATCTACAAAAATCCCCCGTTCGGCGTCTCCTCTTTGGTCGGCAAGCATCGCAAGCAATCCTCCATTTCTAAGAAGTTCTATGAGATCTTTGACCACACCTTTATGGGGAAACGTCTTTATTGCGGCGTCCTTTCCAGCCCGGCTGAACAGGTAACGGGTGAGAAACGGATTTTTTAAACCAGTTGCGAATAGATTGGTTTTAAAACCAAGAAACTTTGTAGTTGCGGCGCTTACTTCAAAACAACCAAAGTGTGATGTGAGAAGGCAAATCCCGTGATTGCCAGGCATCAACGCGAGGTCATAATCCAGCTTACCCTTAAGTATAATCCGTTTAGCCATTTCTTCCTGGGTCCATCGTCTTATAAGAAAAAACTCTACAATTAAAAGACCAAGGTGTTCGAAACTTTTTATGGCTGTCTTTCGAATCCATTTTGGGGATTCCTCTTTTCCAAAGGCGATAGTCAGGTTCTCCATTACTGCTTCCCGGCGATCGGAAGATACAGTCCAAGCAACTCTGCCGAGAAATCTCCCGAAAGCTCTGGCCCAAGATTCCGGAACAATATTAAGAGCGTTTTCTACGAATATTACCAGCAGATATACTAAATAATCGACAATGAGTGAAAAGGTTAACCGTCTAGGCATCAGCTACTCCAGGAATCAATATGAGCGCCCAAATTAGCACATTGGGCGTGTTCGACACAAATGTTAATAATTAACTATAATAATTCACATATTACCTTTGAAATTATAACCAAGTTGTGATTGATCATACACTTGTGGTCCCGCGTTGGGAAAGAGATATTCGGCCGTCCATTAAAGCGCATTGAAACACATGGTTGAATCAGGTATCGTAGCGCCCTGAATATAAATCAGGATTGATCTCTCCGAATGGTCCTATTGTTGCTTATTGATAAAGGACAAATCTCGAAATTGGTCACGTTCATTAGCAGGCTCTGCTTTCTGAGCTGTGTTCTGCTATTGTCAGTTGGCTGTTCGAAGAAGATTGTCCTCCAAAAATCAGTCTTTGATTTTGATAATCTATCTTTTGAGCAACCGGAAAGTTCCAACGAGGATTTGAAAGAAAAAGGGATAAGGCTAGCGCGTGAGAAGACGTTCCCTGAAGCTATAGAATGTTTAAAGAAATATACTGAAACAGAACCTAAAGACTTTTCGGCCTTTAACGCTATGGCCATAAGTTATAAAAACATTGGCGATTTTGCTCAGGCAATGAAATACTTCGAAAAAGCCCTGAACCTGACTACTGTTCCTGAAGAACGGGCCAAGATACTTGCCAACATTGGGAATCTCTATTATTTAACAGCCAAGTATCAAGCTGCGCTGGGTTTCTACAAGGAAGCCGCATCCGAATTTGACAGGAACCCAATGTACATGATTCTAATAGCCAGGACTTTTGTTGTCCTGGGAGATTACGACCGAGCCAGGAAGGTCCTTGCCGTAGTTGACGGGAAATCATTGAAGACTGATGATTTAGAAAACGGCGAGGATCGTGGACTGAACAACTACTTACTGGCCGAAATTTACACTGGTTTAAATGACGAAAAGGACGTTTATGGGAATCTAGCTGCTGCGCTTAAAGCCAATCCCATAAGGTTTTCGGCCAAATTGCGCCAGGACATGAAAGATGAAAAGAACCTTTTTTACACTTTGCAGGGTGACAGACGAATAGAAAAAATGCTTGCCCGCTATACCGGGCAGACGAAGTAAACTTGTTTCGCCACTTTCGTGTTAAAATGAAAGACAAACATAAATATAGACCAATATTCAGCGGTTTAAGATAATAATGCGAATAGCCGTTATGGAACGATTTATGACCCGGAGGCGGGAGTGTTAAATAGTCCTATAAAAGACAGATTTGGAATGTTATTGGCTAGCGCCGGCCAGATGTATTTTGAGGTCGATAGGGAATTCACAGTCACATACTCCAACGATTTGCTAAAGGAGGTCTTTGGTGATCCCAGTGGAAAGAAATGCTATGAATTTATATGCAAGGAATCCCACGTTTGTCGGGACTGTCCTATGGGCAAAGTCCTGCAGGGCGCTGACAGGGCGGTAATTGAAGAAGTCCGGTACGACAAGGATGGTATGCCGATCTGGCTGGAAAGCACGTCCACACCAATTAAGAATGATGCGGGTGAGATAATAGGCGCCGGTGAATTGTTTGTAGATGTTACGCAGAGAAAACGCGACCTCGGGTGGATTAGAGATTCCGAGAGATTGTATAGAAACCTGGTAGAACAGTCACCTGATGTAATTTTTTCTTTAGACACTCAGGGAAAATTTACTTTCGTGAACCCCCAAGTAGAAAAATTTCTGTGTTATCCTGTTTCAAACGTCCTGGATACCCCCCTGAAGGATTATGTCGCTCCTGAAGATAGATCCAGGCTTGAGGGTATCTCAGAACTTGAACCTGAATCAATTTGGGATGAAGAAGTTGCTGTGATTGACGCCGATGGCGCGCGTAAATACGCTAGAATCAGGATGAAAGTCTCATTTAATGAGACTGACGCTATTCTTGGTTTCGACGGCGTGATGCGAGACAGAACAGTTCGCCGCAAACTGGAAGAAGAATTGAAGGCGTCCAGGGCGGCCCTTGTTGAAAAGATAAAAATAATTGACGAACTTTATGAGCATATAGTTGAATCCGGTAAGTGCAAAGCCATTGAGGACCACACAGCGGAGGTGGCCCATGAGCTTCGTCAACCTCTTGCCATAGTAGGGGGGTTTGCCCGCAGGCTGGCCAAATCGATCGAGGGGGAGGTCACCGTTGATCTGGATCGGCAAAAACAATACATAAATATAATAATATCCGAGATACAGAGACTGGAAAAAATACTTGACCGCCTAATAGAATTTACCAAAAGGGACAGTATAAAGTTTCAGAAAATTAATCCAAATGAGTTGATCAAATACATTATCGGTATAACCGAGAGTCGGGTCGCTGAAAAGAACATACGTCTCAATGTTAATCTCGGTCCAGAAATAGGTGATATCCCCCTCGATCCGGGCCGCTTTCAACAGTTGGCGCTAAACCTGCTATCCAATGCAATTGACGCTTCGCCAAGAGGCGGTGTCATCGACCTGGAAACTGGCGTTTCAATTCCGAGCGACAGGGCCCTAAAAATAGGCGCCCTTGATTCAGCGATATTCTTTGAAATGAAGATACGTAACAACGGTCCGGTCATTCCACCTGAAACCCTCCAGAATGTGTTCAACCCATTTTTCACAACCAAGGAGCACGGAACAGGCTTGGGTCTTACTGTGAGCAAGAAGATAGTGGAAGATCACGGCGGGTCGATCTCAGTCAAATCAGATGAGGACGGTACCGCCTTCACCATATGGCTCCCCTTGAAGGAAATACCGAGCACACGAAAGGACTTTTGTCTCTTTCAGGCGAATCCTTGATCTGAGAAACTTCAATAGAAAGCGCTGAGAAGCACAGACTTTTCTAATAACAGGCAGCCATCTGAACCTATTTCAACAGGTTCGAGAGCGCTGATTTGATGTCGGGGAAAATGAAAGAAAACCCGTGTTTCTGGAGTTTTCCCGGAACAACCCTTTGGCCTTTCAGGATGACGGACCCAAATTCCCCCATAGCCAGACTCACGATGAATCCAGGCGCAGGCATAAAAGAGGGCCTTCCCAAGATCTTACCGATTTCTTTTGCAAGGTCTCCATTTCTTATTGGCTCTGGGGCGCACAAGTTTACCGGCCCATGAATCTCTTTATTTTCGGCTGCAAATAATGCTGCCCTACACAGATCGATAATGTGTATCCATGACATCCACTGACGTCCGCTTCCAATGGGTCCGCCCGCGAAGAACTTAAAGGGTCTGATCATTTGGGCCAACGCTCCACCATCCCGGCCTAGTACTACCCCGAATCTGGTTATAACTACTCTTGCGCCTTTGTTGGACGCTTTCAAGGCTTCATTTTCCCAATCAACCGAGAGTTGAGCAAGAAAGTCATTGCCTGGTCCTGATGACTCATCAAGTTCCTCATCTTCAGTCCTGCCATAATAACCAACCGCTGACGCGCTCAACAACGTCGCGTTGCCGGTCATTGCATCCACAAGGTTTCTGGTAGTGTTGATGCGGCTGTCTCTAAGTAACTTCTTATAATCTTTATCCCATCTACGGAAAATATTGGCCCCGGCCAAATTTATGAACAGATCATAATTGTCAAGGGCCTCCTGCCATTTACCCTGCTTGGTTGATTCTCCAATAACCACAGTGACCTCTTTGGGAAGTCCAGTCGCCTTTGAAGGATTTCGGACCAGAGCAAAAACCTTATGTCCGGATTCAATGAGGAATCGGGCCAGATTGGTTCCGACAAATCCGTTTGCGCCGGTTACAAATATATTCATGGTCGTGTCCCTCTCCAAAGATTATAGGGATTGAGGTCATTGAAATATAAATTGCCGGAGAAAATGGACTAAATTTTTTGTTTAAAGCCGCCGCCGCCCTTTAGGAATCCTCACCCAGGACCATTTCATGCGGAAGGCATGAGCACTGAGAATCGTCGTCGGTCTTTTTGTCCCACTCCGCGCAAACATCGGATTGACGAGAAGGTCTGGCTTCTATGATTTCAAGCTCATACCCCAAAGGAAACCCAGCAAGAGCGTGATTAAAATCTATAACAATTCCATCTTCCCTGACATCCTTTATTGTGACACTACCCGGACCCTCGTCATCGTTGCATAAAACCGGAATTTCCATGCCGGGAAAAGGTTTCACACCGGGTGGAAAATGAAATTCTTCAATCTTTTTTAAAAAAACCATTTTCTCATCACGCACACCAAACGCCTCTTCCGCAGGCACATCGAAAGTCAACTTCCGACCGTTCGTTTCTCCAACAAGTCTCTTTTCCAAACCAGGGATTACATGAGCATAACCAGTAACGAAATCCATGGTTTCCAGTTCAGACGCCCCCTTTAGGGAGGGACCGCCTACTATCCTTACACGATACCTTATCTTTACATAACTTCCTGAATCCTGAATTTTGTATGGTTCAAAGTCGGACGGACTGTTCATGAAAAAAACTCCTTTTTTAACTTCCCTTGCAATAATGTAGTTATCTCATCCAGCACCGCACAAGAGTTCCAGAGGTTTTCCTTTCCAATATTGGAGCCTTGAGGCATATGCCCTCGGCCTCGGAACATCTTTCACGAAATACGCATCCATGCGGCAGATTGATCAAGTCCGGGACCATGCCTGGAATCATGTATAGTTTTTCACCCTTGGATGAGGCGTCTCTGTCGATTCTGGGCACCGATTTTAGCAAACCAATTGTGTACGGATGGAGAGGGTTCGCAAAAAGGGCTTTTACATTAGCTTCTTCAACTATAAAACCCGCGTACATTACAGCTACTTTGTCCGCCATTTCCGCGACCACTCCCAAATCATGGGTGATAAGAATGATTCCGGTTTCCTTCTTATGTTTTATATCGTTCATCAGATCCAGAATTTGAGCCTGGATGGTCACATCCAAGGCCGTTGTGGGCTCATCGGCTATCATGAGCTTAGGATTGCACGCCAAGGCCATGGCTATCATCACGCGTTGGCGCATGCCTCCACTCATTTGATGCGGATAATCCTGGACTCTTTCTTCCGGGAAAGGTATTCCCACCATCTTGAGCATTTCAATCGACGCTTCCATGGCCTGTTTTCTGTTCATCTTCATATGGGTCCGGTAAACTTCAGAGACCTGTTCACCTATTTTGAAGACAGGGTTCAAGCTTGTCATTGGTTCCTGAAAGATCATGGATATGTCGTTACCACGCGTTGAACGCATTTCCGACGGGGACAGTTTTAGAAGATCTCGGCCTTCAAAAAATATTTCCCCACCAGCGATAACCCCGGGAGGCGAAGCGACGAGCCTCATTATGGACAGGGCCGTTACACTTTTACCGCACCCTGATTCCCCAACCAATCCGAGCGCCTGCCCCCGATCCAGAGACAGGTTCACATCGTTGACAGCGATCGCCAATCCACGGTCAGAATTGAATATGACCTTCAAATGTTTTATTTCAAGTAGTGGATTAGCCATGAATCATTCGTCTAGAACATCAGGATAAGCCCATGAATCGGAAAACAAGCTCGTAAATATGAAAAATGCTATATGTCAAGATTTGGCAGAATAAGGAAAGATCCAAAGAATCCTGCGCCGAAACTCAATAGTGATATCAGTAGCGCCATGATAAGAAAAGAACTCCTATACAAAAACGCGTCCAGAGATGAGCCACCCCACAATATAAGGGCTATCAGAAGAGAGGGGGTCTTGATGTCATATTGTGTGTTTTGCGGCACTAGGGCAAGAGGCGCCAAATACAGAATTACGTTTAGCAGAAATAGCAGACCTGCCAGGACCCGTCCTCTAACAATCTGGCCCATGCCGGGAAAAACAAGGGACATAATCGCATAAGAGATATTCGAACGCCCCTTCTGTTGAGTTTCTCCGTTTTCCGTCTTTTTCACGTTATTCTCCTTAGTAAACCGCAAGTTTGCAACGGTATAATCGCTACACTTAGGGAAGTCAATCCAGGCGGCGCCTAAAATTGAAATAGCGTCGGTCAGGGCGTCCCATATTTGAACGCCCAGTCAGGATTAGCCAAACTGGGCTTTCCATTCGTTGAAACATAGTATGAGCCATATTTTTGAAGTATTGTCGGACCGCGATTCTTGGTGATCGTGCCAAATCTTTTCGATTGACCGCTTATTAAGAAGCCCCTGATCATATGCGAATAAACGTTGTTCAGCCCAGGATTTCAATGAGTTCTTGAACCATTCCCCGAGAGGTACCTGAAAACCTTGCTTGGAACGGTTCAATATTGCGTCCGGGATGATCCCTCTCGCCGCGTCTTTAAGGATTCGCTTAGTCGTCCGGCCTCTGATCTTGAAATGTATTGGGAGCTGACAGGCAAACTCTACCAGCCGATGGTCCAGAAATGGACTTCTCACCTCCAAGGCATGCGCCATGCTCATCCGATCCACCTTGGTCAGAATGTCTTCGGCAAGGTAAGTCTGGAGATCGGTGAACATCATTCTGCTTACTGGATCAAGATCCATGCAATGCCCTGCCTGCTCAATCGCCGGATCGAGTTCAGGTTTGTAACCGAAACCTGTTAACAATTTGACTTCATCCCTGGTGAATGTCTGGGGAGTCAAAGCGAGTGGATCCCGTCTTATGCGCGCTGACGCGTCAATAAAAAGTTTTAGTTTTTTGGTAAGGCTAAAACCATAATATTTGGTAGTGGCCTTTGTGCTCATCAAAATAGGCTCAATGATTTTTTCCCTGAGAGCTGAAGGCA
>JACWAG010000468.1 GCA_014874425.1 Syntrophaceae bacterium
AAGAGGACGGTAGACTTGAGAATGTGGAAGACCTGGAAATCAGGATGATACGTTCTGATGAAGGTTTGAAGCTCGCTCGGTGTTTCTTCAGGGTTTATGGGTACACTTACGGGCTTAATTACGTATACTTCCCTGAACGTTTAAAGTCTCTAATTGAGAGTGGACGCCTTATCTCAGCAGGCGCTGTTGACAGGCGTGGCGAAATAGTAGCGCATGGAGCAATGAGGCTCGAAAGCCGGGAAACGCAGATTGGGCAGTTGATTTCATTGGCTGTCGATCCGAAATATCGAAGCGCAGGGCTCGCGGCCAAAATTCATCGGCGGCTGATGGATTATGCTGAAGCTATCGGATTAAAGGGTGTTTTTGGAGAGGCCGTTACTATCCACCCATATTCCCAGCGGTTATGCGGTGCGTTGGGCGGCAAAGAGTCAGCGGTCATGCTTGGATATATTCCTCCATCCGATTACAAGAGAATTGTTGAAGATGGTGTTCGTCAGCGGCAGTTGGCCATATTGTATTTTTTTGATTTTGGGAGATTAACGCAGATCTCAGAAATCTTTGCCCCAATGAATTACCGGGACATAATTCAAAAGATATATACGCGCCTTGGATTACCGAGGGAATTTGGAATCGAAACGGCTGTGCCATGGGGCGTTATGTGCGGAGAAACTGCGTTTCGCTTAACGGTTAACAGCGAAATTGGAATCGCTTCCATAATGATGGACTCCTATTGTCCCGACACGGTAAAAATTATTGATTTTAGACTGAGACAACTCATTAAAGAAGGTATCGAATATATTTATCTTGACATGCCTCTCGGTGATCCGCTTACGCCATATTTTGCCCAGGAATTTGAACTGATAGGCTTTTTCTTTTCAGGTGTAATACCTTTTCTGGCGAAAGGAGACGCTTTGCGTCTTCAATTCCTGAACACCAAAGAAGTCAATTTCGATGGAGCGGTAATCGACTCCGAATTTGGTCGAGAACTGCGCAATTATGTGATCTCAAAACGACCCGATGTATGAGTTTAGGTAAAATCATAGGCAAAGATAATGAATCAATTTCGTGTCGAATTCATAATTATTTGCGCTTTGCCGCGATGTTCTGGTAAAAACTTAGTGCGCCTGACGGAGCGACGAATTCCATTTAATTGCTTTAGATTTTCTGTATGCTGAAACCGTTAGAAACGCATCTTTACAATTGAACCTGAAAGGGAGGCGGAATATTGGCTAGAATATTAGTTGTAGACGATGAAGCGCCTATCCGGGGTTTGTTGCGCCAAGCCTTCGAAACTAATGATTATGATGTGGTCGAAGCTTCAAACGGGTCTGAGGCGGTTCGCATGTTTCGCGAAGATGAAATTGACTTGGTTATCACCGATATCATAATGCCTGACAAAGAAGGACTTGAGTTTATCATGGACTTAAAGGAAATAGATCAGGATGTTAAAATTATAGCCATGTCGGGTGGAGGGCGGCTGGAACCGCATTCCTACCTGCAAATGGCTTCCAAATTTGGGGCTAAAAAAGTTTTTCAAAAACCCCTTTCAATTACTCTACTTCTAGCTGCTGTGAAAGAACTTCTGGAAACGGATTAATTAGCATGAGCCATGGCGTCGGTAATAAATCTCTTGAAAGAAAACGCCGACCCCAGTTCTTATAGACCCTAATTAGGGCGTTTACTCAATTACTCGACTCTTTAGACGAGAATAATTGCGTCACGTACCCATCTAAGAAACCAACACCCATGTAAGTAAATTTTGGACTCAGGATGTTTCGTCTGTGGCCAGGGCTGCTCATCCAAGCCTGAACTACCTTTCGACTGTAATCGTTACGACCTGAAGGTGTTAAAGGAAGTTTTGCGCTGGTCCAGAAGACGTTCTCGCCACATGCGGCTGGCCCGGAAAAATGTAATTTCTTGATGCGCTCCCCGAATGTTTGCCAACCAATTGGAAATTTGGCCGAATTGTGGGCCATTAGTCCCGCTCTTGCCTGATTACTGGAATGAGTCTGCGCTATTTTGCTTAACAAAGGGCTTATGATCAACGCTGGAACCCGTTGTTTTTTACGTTCAGCATTGGTCCATTTAAGAATCAGTCTTGCGAAGTCTAAATGGGGTTGTCCGAGAATAGCCGCCCGTCGGCTCTTTTCAGTGAGCGCCAATGCATGTTTGGTCCAGATGGGTTCTTTGGGATTCTGAGAATTTTCAGCCGCGAGTTGGCCGGGAAAACTCAATGAAATGATGCCTAATATAAAACCTAAACAACGCACGAAAGAGGAATGATCGTTTTTAATGGCCGATGTGAGTCTGATCATGTTTGAGTAATCCGAAAAGCTTTAAGGAAATTGCGCATGATGAAATTGATCGTCTCCTGATTCACATGGAAATTCTCACGGCCTTGGGCGAAAATGTATTCGCCCATCATAGGTCTGTAAATAGCGGCCATCTCAAAGGCTGGAAAGTAGCTGACATTGGAATGACGAGACACGAATTCATCCGCAATTGCCCGAAGCGTTGACTTGGAATTGCAACTAGCGCTTATAACGTCACAGTCTGTCCGAAATGTAGCCCAAAGATGGACAGGGGAGACTGTGACAATAATGTGACACTTTGGGTTGTGAGCCCCAAGAATAGAGTGGATGCGCTCCATGTTCGCGAGATTTTCTTCGTAGCGGCTTACTCTGAATTCATAACGGCCCATGGCGCCTCCTTCGTTCACGTATGGTCCCGAAGGTAAACAGATTACTGAACCATCGAATTTGTCCTGCCAGATTTCGGTCAATCCTAATGTAAGAATTAGTATCTCGGCGGTTTCCAGGACCCGCCTTGAACAAATGACATGATGTTCAAAATCTTGCTGGGCCTCATCAATTGTTTTATAAAGCACTATTCGCCGGTATGGATCCTGAACAACCCCTGTTTCGGGCGCTATCCACCAGCGGACCTGAGGATTGAATTTCCCAAATGTGTACTCAAATATCTGAGCCATTGAGAATGTGTTATACAAGCGCTCCCACGCCGCTGATGCGTGTTTGGAGGCTGGATGCCCGGTTTCTTCAGTGATGTAAGAGTATCCCTCACGGATAAGCGCTGATTTGATTTCCCGTGCGAAGCAAGACCCCATGGAAGCGATTCTGGTGGAACTATCAATTTCAGGGCCACGGTTGGGCGCCAGAGGAAATTCGCCGTCAATCTGTGGGTTGTTGTAAGATCCAGGCCAAACTTGCCATGATTCGAACTCATGGACCGGATGAACATCTGAGCGGGACATGCGCAGCCTACTTAAACCAAAAGCTGGGTTAATTGAAAATTTTTATGCGCCATATTTTATCTGCCTTTGCGCATGCGCAGTTATAAGTTTCATGAGATCGGCCGCATTAAACTGGCCCAGAGCCCCTCTCAGGCACTGCGATTCGCCGAAACCTGCCACATCAGGGTTGGCTCGTGTCATGCCCGGCGCCCACAAAATAAGGGGGACAGGATGCCAACTGTGGGATTTCAAGACCGAAGGTGTAGAATGGTCGCCAGTAATTACCAGGACATCAGGATTCAGTTCCAGTATCTTTGGAATTATGGCGTCAACTTTTTCAATTTCTTTCACCTTTGCGTCAAAATTCCCGTCTTCACCTTTGCTGTCAGTATATTTATGATGAACAAAAAAGAAATCAAAAGCGTCCCAATTATGCCGAAGGGCCTCCAACTGGTCTTCGAGATTCTTGAGACCTTCAATCAGCGTCATCCCAACCAGACTCGCAAGTCCTTTGTACATCGGGTAAACTGCCATTGCAGCAGCCTTCATCTTGAAGACATCCGCAAACTTTGGGAGCCCTGGTTCGGTCGACCATCCACGCAGTGTAACCATATTTGCTGGATGTTGGCTTATTATAATTTCTGACGCTCGCTTAACCCATTCGTTTGCTAAATCAGCAGTCTTCCGAGCTTCAGGCGAGCCATCCAGAGGTCTGATCTTCAAGGGCTTTAATCCAACCTTTTGGGGATCTGTTTCATTCAGGGCCGAAGAAAGGCCCGGGCCTCTGAATATTAGGACAAAACGGTAGTCCTGAACCGGTTTTACAATAACTTCGACACCAGGGAGTGCTATGTCGTCAATCAGCGAGACCATTCTGGCGCACTCCTCCGTCGGAATACGGCCTGCGCGACGGTCAGTGATAAATCCATCCTGATCCACTGTACAGAAGTTACCTCTAGCGGCGACATCCTGTTCGGTGAGAGATAGTCCAATGCCAACCGCCTCTAGGACCCCTCTTCCAATAAGATGTTCCAGTGGGTCGTATCCAAACAGCCCGAAATGTCCAGGACCGCTTCCAGGGGTTATTCCGATACCTACAGTGTTCACCAGTCCCACTGAACCCTCCCGCGCAAGCCTGTCCATGTTGGGGGTAAAGGCGGCTTCAAGTTCCGTAGGGCCACCAACTTCTCGCTGTAATCCTCCAAGGCCGTCCATAACTAGTAATATGGCCTTTGTGTAGC
>JACWAG010000469.1 GCA_014874425.1 Syntrophaceae bacterium
GCGATATCCAGTTCTGCCAACGAGCAATTCTCAGGATTGGGCATGTTCGGCTGACGTGACATACCTGGGGTAAAGCATATTCTTTACCCAAACGCGAGAAAAATCGTCTGTTCAATCGGACATTATTTTTGGCAATCGCTATAACATAATCGAACTGGTTCATGTTTTTTCAATCCCCTACAGGCATTTCCCAGCTTCTCACAATTTTTGTCCAACTCGGACTGAAGGATTATATGTAGGGCTATTGCAAAAATTATAATAAATCACGAGTTGGTCGTAACCGTCATATCTTTTCGAGGCAATTTGGTATTCCAAAGTTTTTCCGAATCAATTCAGCGGTCTCCATAGCCGCAGCTTTATAAACTTCCAAATTATCCTTCCAAAGTTTAAAAGAGTCCGCAAAATCTTTACGTTCTGGGTCATGTTTGACTACGAGACCGCTACCGTATCGTTCCAAAACGCTTTTAGTCTCTCCGACATTCGTTGAGAAAACAGGGATTCCGTTTGCTAAAGCTTCAAACATTTCCTTAGGGCCTCGTTTCTCGTATGTGCTCGTTATGACCAATCCGGACAGAACAGGATAGAATTCCTCAATATTTTCAACAGAGGCTATCCGCTTGAAGTTACTTAATTTGTATTTCGCCGCAGTAGCCTGAAGTTCTTCCTGGAGATCCCCTTCACCGACTATTACGAAAAAGCTGTTATCCTCGAACATCTGCATCCAATAGGCAAGCTTCAGAAATCCTATTGGTCTTTTTACCTGGCTTAGTTGACCGCAATATCCAAAGATTGGGCGGTCCAAAGGTAATCCCCAGCGATAAAATCTTTCCTCTAGCTCCGTATTGGAAAGTTTCGCGACAAATGACCGCCGACCATCTACACCTTGACCGGCGACCTTTGAGGATTCTTGTTGAAGATCCAGACGACTACGCCCAAATACACGGAAAATACTAAGAAATAAATTCACCTCTGGTTTCAAGAAGTTAATCCCTAAGACTATAATGTTTATGAATTTATCAACAAATCGCTTCGATATGTCTTGTATGAGTATCCGAGTCTCTTCGCTCACGATTTCAGATAACCAGAGAGCAGCTTTAACAACTTTCCTATCCAGCTTCCAAACAGAAGATCTAAATGTTTCATTTTCAGCTACTAACTGGAGGAGAAGATTGTGGAGCAGTGTGACATGTTGAGGACCCGTTTGGGCAAGAAACTGTGTACGCAACGTGTAAATTGAATGCCTTGACCAGGCGCTATGGAGCCAACTACCAGATCTTACACGATAAAGAAACAATCCTTTTGGTATCACATCCAGGCTGAAGCCCCTCAGAACCAATCGAGCGAGGAATTCCCAATCATCCGCGACATGTCCTCTTGTTCCACAGAACCCGCCCAAGGCTTTAAAAACGGATTTCTTAATACAAAAGTTGGCGTCGCCAAATACATTGTCTGTAAACCCGAGTTCCAGACATGCGCCTAAAGGCAACCATTGCCCAATAAAAATAGCGCTATCAGGCGAACCGCCCTCCCCCTTAAATTGGATCATGCCACAGGTAAGACAATCCGCGCCGGATTTTAACATTCCCCGAACAAAATCAGAAATCATGGTTTTGGTTGCAAGGTTGTCGGAATCCATGAAAATAATTAGTTCCCCCTTAGCCTGGGTTACGGCAAAATTCCTCGTTGGCCCTATACTTTCGTTTTCCTCCTTCAATATGAATCGCCAGGACTCAGACGCATACTCCGACTCCAATGACTCAATTATTCTTAGAGATTCAATGTCTGTGCTACCATCATCGACTAATATGACTTCAAAATTCTCGTAATCACTCTGCTGAATAGATTTAAACAGGTGTATAAGGTTATTGCCATCATTAAAGTGAGCCACACATATAGAAACAAGCGGATTTGATTTTGATTCTTGCGTTCCCTGATTTTGGTTTGAATCGATTACATTCTCTTTATTTCCCGGGCACTGCAGTGGAAGCCCCAGCCTAATGCCATCCAACATCATGACACTGCTGTGGTTTATATTCCATTTCTGACCAAGGCACCAATCGAGAATGGTGGCAGTGTGACAGATGACCAAGTCACAGTTTTCGCAGCAGTATCTCTCGGCAAAATTTATATGATTCTCAAACCACAGATTCTGGGATGTCTCAAGAACCTGGCGCTGGTGAAATTCATGGCAGGATCTAAGCCAACTCACCAATAGCGTTTTCTCTAAGCCCAGCCCCATTTTTTTTGCTCTTATCGGAATAAAGCCAGCTGCGTCAAACACATCAAAAATTATACAACTATAATTTAAGTCCGTTAGATATTCATAAAGTTGTATTGATCGATCCAGGAAGGGCAAGGAATATAGAGGGCGGGCGTCTGAAAACTGGTTTCTAGATGTATCTTTTTCTGTTATTAACTTCACTCCCACGTGAGAACCAAAATATCTGTCCAAATAGTTTTCATATTCTCCGACATCAATATCCGGAGGCAGCAGAACAGTTAGTCTTGATATCTGAACCAAGTAAGATATAATTCCATGAGCGTAAACAAGATCTAGCTCATGCAAATTGGTGGCCCTTTGATTCAAAGATGGTAAAACTAACATGATTTCATCCACTTGCGTCTCCTGAACCTTAAAGCTGATTAC
>JACWAG010000009.1 GCA_014874425.1 Syntrophaceae bacterium
ACCTCAACGCCTCTCTGACGAAGCCATTTTGGCATCAGTTCTTCTTCTACTCTCCGATTTACCGCTGGGGCCTTTTCCAGAAGGAAATCCGCCAATGGTTTGCTCAAATTTATACCGCCGGGCGCTCCATCGAAGATCAGGACATTGTCCGTTCCTGAGGCCTTTCTGGCAAAATCCATCGCGGCTTCAGCGTTTTCAGATATCACAGCGTGTTGCATATAATTCAGATTTTGTGGGTCACGGTTAAAAAGGTCGGCCTGGGTCTGACCCACAACCACCGTTGGAATATGCTCGCTAAAGAATGCGCTGGGATAGCCTGTCCATGCATAATTGTGCACACACATCTTCACCGCGGGATTGAGAAGAGGGATCTCAGGCAGAAGAGGGCGGCCTTTCCTGCCATAAAAGGCCTCTGTATACCACGTGTACGCGGGCAGAGGCATTTCCAGATCAAAAAGGTCCGTATTTGCTCCTACAAAGTTGGCGTAAATGACGCCGGCCGAGAACACGTATACCACTGGGCACGGGAAATCCAGGGCGGCGACGCATTTGTCAATCTCCCCGAAAAGAGTCATCATCTTGCCATAATAACGGCAACCGATCTCGGTTATTCGGCTATTAAGAGAGTACAAATCACTGTCAGCGTCAACACCGAGAATTCCGTGTGGGACCACTGTCAGAAAGCAGGAAAACGCAAATTTGTCCTGCACAAACGGGGAATCAAAAATGGCCCTTGCAATGAAGTTCGCTGCCCGCGGACCCAAATTCTGATGGTAAGTTGAGCGTGTTTCAATACGGGCGTAGGACATCCCAAATGGTTTTACCGCACGGTCAACCATTCGGTGGAAATGGACCTCGCGCACGTCGCTGTTGTGAGCGTGAACGATCCAATCCGCGTCATAAATTCGCTTGATGCCATAAAGTGTGCCAATTTCAGTTTCGATGGGGATACCTTCATCGACTGGGGCCACCCCTCTCGCTTTTCCCTTAAAGTGTTCGTCAAGTTTATAACGGCGTATATATTCCTCGGTTTCACGAAAGCGTAAACCCACGCCCGCGCGGAGACGAATATTGCTACAGCCTGTTTTTTCCTCAATGACATCGCGAATGGTTCTAAGCATTTCCGCGTATGGTTCCCCGCCCAAGAGTGTGAATCCATGATGCGAGGATAGGATGTTAACCTTGTGTTCAGGCTTGATTTTGCTCATGTCGATGTTGCTGAGCGCCTGTTCGGTATAGCGGCGCACTGCCGAGATACCCTCATCCGACGGAAAGATCACAGGAGGCAGGTCCGGAAAAAGTTCCCGAAGTGTCACTGATGTCATGCCAGGGAGTTCACACACTCGTGTCTTAACAAGCGAAGGATCGATCCCATACTGAGATGGTCGGGGCGAAATCGGAAGAATAGGAGGGCGCATGGGTTATCACTCCTTTCCCTGAAGAGGGGCGTTTATTACGCGGTTTAAAAGATCAATGTCTTCGTCGAAGTAGAAGCCACGATTGGCATACTTCTTTTTTACTTCCTCCGGAATCTCCCAAGCGGTTATTGTACGTCCGTACCATTGCCATCCACCAGGAGATGGTTTGGGCTCTATGCCCGCAGCTTCGAGGATACGCAGGATCGGTTGGATACATTCTACCTTGCAGCCAGTTCTTATCCCGGTCACGAAAGAAATCTCATCAGGGGTTTTTGCTCCACGCATGATGGCCGCCGCAACTTCATCCGCTCTGGTGGCTGTGCAATAACACACGACCTGCTCTGGGTGAAACCTCGCCTTGCGGCAAAGATTGATAATTTCTTGGTAATCCAAACCCTCCATCTCAACTTTGGCCATCGCAGGGTCTTCCCGAAGAACCATAGTGATAGCGTATTCTGGGCATCGCTGCTCGCAATCACCACAGCCTCGGCATAGCTCAAGATTAGGGACCGCTAGCTTTTCCTGCATGCTCATGGCCAAAACCGGGCACACTTTCACGCAGGTCTTACACCCCTTGCACTTTTCGATATCTACAACCGGCTTGAGAGTTACAAGTTTCATCTCTTGGCGCCTCCTTTTTTTCTAGGACACAAAGATCATACAAATCGTACTCCAACCGTACCCAAATCCTGAAAAGAGACCAAAAAACAGTCACCAGCCTGAGCGTCAACAGCGGCGGTAAGGGCCCCGGAAAGAATGATTTCACCCTCTTTAAGACTGCTGTCAAAAACTGCCAGACTATTGGCCAGCCATGCCACGGAAGCCGCAGGATGTCCCCAAACCGCCGCGCCTGCGCCTGTATTGATGATTTCACCGTTTTTCTCAAAGATCATGCCCAGAAGGCGGAGGTCTATTTCCTTGACAGGAACGAGACGGCTACCAAGCACAAATCCAGCGCTTGACGCGTTGTCCGCTATTGTGTCAGGAAGTTTGATTTTCCAGTCCTTGATCCTGCTGTCCACTATTTCAATAGAGGCCATAACGCCCTCGGTAGCCCGAAGCACGTCGGCTATGTTGATTCCTGGTCCCTTCAACTCGCTCTTGAGCACAAAGGCGATTTCCCCTTCAACCTTAGGTAGAAGGAGATTTTTTCGGAAAACAGGAACTCCCTCCATAACGAGCATGTGGTCAAAAAGATGCCCATAATCAGGCTCGGTCACGCCGAGAAGCTTTTGCATGGCGACCGAAGTGAGCCCGATCTTTTTACCAACTATTTTTCGTCCATCCTGAGCCAACCGCATGTCTATCCCAGTACGCTGAATTTCATAAGCGTCTTTGAGGGAAATCCCCGGGTATGTGGATGTCAGAGGGTCAATTGGATTAGTGTTCTTTTCAGCTTCATACAGTTCAGTTGCGATAGTCTTAATGTCCATGGTGTTGTACATCCTTTCCCATGTGAGCCAACCAGCGCTCCCGGATAGCCGAGGCTACGGTTTCAGCGAGCGCAGCGTCATCCAGA
>JACWAG010000470.1 GCA_014874425.1 Syntrophaceae bacterium
ATCATGAAATAAAGTAGAGACGCCAGTGTAGCGTTCCTCAAGTTGAGGCTGACATTCTTGCCATCAACGGACAAGGAATTTCAGTCATAAAATATGAGGTTTTATTTCTGGAACGCCACAACAGCTAATTTTTAAAACTATTTATTTTTGGGAAGCCCCACGCTCTGAGCGCCCATTATCATTTGAGTCGGTCGCAGTTTTAGGGCTTGAGCCAGCTTTTCCTTGGGGATAGACACACGGAATCCCGTGGGCAATCCTTCAGATGCGCAATATAAGTAGACATTCTCAGCGACAAAGCCTGTATCCATTGCGACCAGAAGATTCTTGCGAGCGTCTTCTGCTCCCGTTTTCTCCATATCAGCTACATAGACAAGGTTAACTGGCGCATCCTTGAACCGATCTACCTGTGTGTAGGTCAGTGAACGAAGGTCTCCAGAAACGACTGGAATCAGAGTATTTCCCTTCGGATCATAAAGATATATTCCCTGAGTCGTCGAGACATAGATGTCAATCTCCTGCCAATTTAGAGCGGACGGCGCTGTTCGTTTGCCTAAATCGGGACGATTTATTCCAAATGCGGCCCAAAGCAGGTTTGAAAGTGTCTGCTCTGAAAGGTTGGCGCCTGCGTATTCGCGCGTGGTCTTCCTTTCTTTGAGCGCCTGCGCCAGGGATTTATTTGCGTCCAGTTTAGGCTCGGGCAGTTTAATAGGCTTCAACTCCTGGGCAAAAGCGGACAGGGCAAAAACCATGGCGAAAACAACACAGACCAAACTTACGGTTAGCATCTTAAATTTCATTGTGTCTCACTCCTAATTAGATTTCTTCAAATCCTTCTATGCTCAATCTGATACCGTACAACGGAATTTTACCCCCGTCAAATGTCCACTGAAGGTTTCCCCTAACGCAGTATGGCGGTCTACCAATTGGATGAGATAAGGTTGCTTCCTGTCCCCCATCTCCTTCCATTCGTAGAAACCATTGTCCTCTTATGTGTAGAGTCCGCTTCTAAGCAAATTGTTCTTGGACCGCTGTCAGAATCCCCGTTCCAGCCAGCAGGCCCCGGCGGTTCTTTTCCCTCGTGAATAGACCGAAATTCTCGGTGTAGTAATGTAAAGGCCCGAGCAGAGCGACAAGAGCTAATAAAGAACTCTTTTCCCAACTTCTGAAGGCGTCAACATCAACATTTGTTTTCAGAAGGGCGTCGGCTGCGATTATTAGCTGTTTGATGTTTTTCATCTGATCTATCCTGAAGCCGAAAATTATAATTTTGGGGCAAGCCCTATTGACAAAATAGTCCCCGCAGTCTAGTTATCTGACGGTTTCTAGAAAATGTGTTGTTCAAGAAGGGATACCGAATGAAAAAATTACTGTTGATAAGCTTAGGGCTGGTGATGCTCCTGGCCCCTCTCTCTTATGCCGCAGATGAACCTGCAAAGGCTCCAGCAGTAGCCCCGGCGCCTACAGCAGCCCCCGCTCCTACAGCAGCTCCGGCGCCTACAGTGACTCCTGCTCCTAAGGCGGCCCCAGCGCCTCCTGTGGCCGGCACTGAGGCCGTGATTTTAGGCGTATCGGTTACAGAATTAACAAATGTGGTCAATGGCTGGAGCGTCAAGAAACAAGTCTTGGGTAAGTCAGTCTACAACGATAAGAAGAAGAAAGTCGGAACCCTAGAGGATATTATCATCGCTCCCGACAAGGTCGTTACCTACGCGATAATTGGGGCTGGTGGATTCCTGGGCATGGACAAGCATGACGTTGCGATTCCCATCAAGCAATTTAAAGTGGTAGATGGAAAGTTTACATTACCTGGCGCAACAAAAGACGCGATCAAAAAGATGCCAGCCTTCAAATACGCAAAATAGTATTAATCCCGCCAAGTTTTAGTTAAATGACAACCGACTCTGCCAGTGGTCATTTAACTCTACAAAAGGAAAAGAATCAGAATCATTAGGGCTACCGCTGCTGTGTCAGTAGGCGCTGCGGTAACAGTAGTTGTCGCAGATACCGCAGGCAAGTATGGCTTACTGGGGCTCTATATGTATTTTCTGAAAAAAAGAGAAATTAAGACTCAACTATTCCCAATGTAAGTCGTTTGAAGCGTTTATAATCTGCTGGACAAACTCTGGATCCGATTCTCGCCATAAATATGTTTTCTTCCCTAATCCTGATATTAAGTTCATTGGTATAGAATTCCTGAAAATTGTAGGGTTCCAGTAGCTTTAGATGGACCCTACGATATTCATCAAGAGAGAACCCGCTGCCATCGACATCCCAAGTCCATGAATAACCAACCATGAATGCAATTTTGTCTTCGATAAACGGCTCAGTTAAAACAGTTCTAACAAGCTGCCGGGCAATTCCATGTATCCTGAAATTGCGGCTGACTTCCAGCGCTCCCAGTTCATACATGAGTTCGCCCAATTTGCTCCATCGCGCATCTGGTTGGGGATAGTGGCACGCGAAATAACCCGCTATCAGATTGTTTTCGATTACTGCGATGGTTACCGTGCCATCCTTGCTCTCAGCAATCGTGCATAGTTCGTCAAGTTGCTGAATAATCGACGAGTAATCCCTGAAATTACCAAAACCTGAGTCCATCTCCAGGTTCTTGAGAAACGCTGCAGGACATTTTGCGCATATCGCAATGCGCCCTTGAGAAGTTACAAAGCTAGAAACTATTTCCGGCTCGGAAGATACAATTGTCTCCATTGCTTAGCATGCCTCTTTGCGTTGCTATCCCTAAAATGATTCAAACTCCGTTCACATTGGAATAAGCAGACTCGCATTTATGTTGCCATTTTTGACCGGAGAATGGCGATTTCGCGAGTTTTTAATTGCCCCACTGTAATACATAAATATTGAAATTAGCCCCAACTGGTGAAACAGTATAGAGAAAGAAGCGTAATAGGAGAAGGGAGCGAAAGATGAATCTAAAAAGGCCGCTAGGGATAATTGTTTTTTTGGGATTGTTGTTTTGGGTCAATCTTTTGGCGGTTGATTATGCCAGAGCTGAGGAGCCCAAGGACAAGGATTCAATATTGTTAACAATCTTTCTAAAACATGACCAAAGCAAAACCCTGGAAGAAATCAACAAACATCTTGACCAAACCGGATTCTGGAAGCAATTTCCTCCCAAAGGAGTTGAAGTTGTGTCCTGGTATGTGATGATGGGCATCGGCCAGGTTGTTACCCTTCGAGTCCCTCCCGACAAATTGAGGGCTGTCAATCTGGTAATAGAAAAATGTGGTTGGGGGTCATACAGGACCGAATTTTACCCTACATACGACTTCAAGTCCGTCTGGGAGCGCGATTTCAAAAAGAAATAGATCACGCAGGTTGTTAGAAACATCTAACCGAATCTCAGTGAGAAGTCGGCTTTAAAAACTCCTGCACGGACCTGCTGTTTGTTGCGGAGGATTATTGTGGAGGGTCAAGGAGAATTTTTATGATCGAACTAATTGTCAACGGCGCCAAATATCAGGTTGATGTTGCCCCGGACGCGAATCTGCTTTGGGTTATCAGGGAGCATCTCAAACTTTTAGGAACAAAATATGGATGTGGGGAAGGGGCCTGCGGATCGTGTACGATCCATATAGATGGCGAACCGATGCGATCGTGTCAGCTTACCGCAAAGGACGCTCAGGGAAAGTCTATTACGACTATTGAGGGTATTCCGGCAGACCACCCTGTAAAGGAAGCCTGGATTTCAGAACAGACGTCTCAATGTGGATATTGTCAACCTGGTCAAATCATGCAGGCTGTCGCGTTATTGGCCAAAAACCCCAAACCGTCGAATGAACAGATAGTGGAGTCCATGGATGGTTTGTTATGCAGGTGCGGCACGTATCCCAGAATAATTAAGGCCATCAAGAAAGCGGCAGACAAGGGAGGTTCAAGATGAAAAATTCTATGAACCGAAGGAGCTTTTTAAAGAAGTCTTTAGCAGGCGCTGGCCTGATGTTGGCTATTAATCTGAGCGGTCTTCCACCAATATTGGCCGATGCGCGAAAAGGAGAGGATGAGAATCGCACAAAAGAATGGGCCCCAAACGCCTGGCTAAGGATAAGTCCGGACGGTGTCGTTACTGTTCTGATCAACAAATCGGAAATGGGGCAGGGGACATGGACAGGCCTTGCCATGGTAGTCGCCGATCAACTGGACATGGAATGGAAAGACATACGTGTTGAAGCCTCGCCAGTCAGAGACGAATACAAGGACCCAAT
>JACWAG010000471.1 GCA_014874425.1 Syntrophaceae bacterium
AAAAGCTGTTCTTTGCTGTCCGAGTTAAATCAGTTTCGAATAATTATTGGCACAGACGAATCATCGAGAGTCAGGACGTAAACAATTATTGCTGCGAGCATGATACCTACAACCAACCAAACGCGCCAGTCTTTGTGTAGTTTTCTAGAGCTGAACTCAAATCGGCTCGGTTGTTCGCGCTTATTAGTTTTTGAATGGTTCTGGTGGTTTTTGGTCATATTCGCCCTCTCCGAATTTGTATTTCATTATTATAGGGACAAAGGAACAAGATCTGAAAGATTTTTCTTCTCATTACGGGGAATTGTTTATACCGGTTATTCGGGCCTGGATACCTCTGACCAGATTATATCACCGCTTAAGACGCCAATTGTTGCGCTCACACTTTACAGCGCCTATTAATGACTACAATCAGAAAAATAGAGAATGTCATGTTTAAGGCCAACAATTAGGCCAAGTCGTAGTTTTCATGGTTAATGGATCCAAGATCCGAAGTAGCGCCGTCTGTAGACTAGCTGTTTGCTCGGCCATACGTTCAGACAAGCATTAGAATAATAGAGCCATCGGCTCGTTAGGTGTATTCGACTAAGGAGAAACACATGAACGCTTTTACTCTCGTGTTCGTTGCTCTACTGGTATTTGCGCTCGCATACCGGTTTTACGGTCTGTTTATCGCGCGGAAGGTGCTGGGGCTCGATCCATCAAGACCTACACCAGCGGTTGTGTTGGAAGATGGCCATGACTATCATGTGACCAATAAATATGTGCTTTTTGGCCACCATTTCGCTGCTATTGCTGCGGCAGGGCCTTTGATTGGGCCGGTCCTAGCAGCGCAGTTCGGATACTTGCCTGGCGCGTTGTGGATTATTATTGGCGCTGTGGTCGCCGGTGGAGTTCACGACATGGTGGTGCTGTTCGCATCCGTAAGGCACAAAGGTCAAAGCCTCTCGTCCATCGCCACATCGGAAATCAATACCAGGGCGGGCACAGTGGCGTCTTTCGCCATATTGTTCATTCTGATTCTTACCCTTGCTGGTCTGTCGATAGCGGTTGTAAACGCGATGTTTCAAAGCCCATGGGGGACATGGACCGTCTTTTGCACCATTCCCATTGCGCTAATCATGGGTGTTTACATGGAACTTTTGAGACCGGGAGATGTAAAGGGCGCCAGTGTCATAGGAGTGGCGCTATTGTTCCTCTGCATAATATCCGGTCCTTATGTCGCGGCTAGCCCGACTCTGTCGTCATGGCTGACCCTTTCAAAACCCCAGTTGGCCTTATTCATTCCAGCTTACGGATTCATCGCTTCCGCTCTCCCTGTGTGGTTGCTCCTGTGTCCGCGGGATTATCTTTCAACATATCTCAAAATTGGCACCATTAGCCTGCTAGCGATTGGGATTGCCGTTGTTCAACCGGAACTGAAGATGGTCGCTATAAGCCAGTATATTCATGGTGGTGGACCGATCATTCCTGGCACAGTTTACCCCTTCCTTTTTATCACAATCGCCTGCGGGGCCCTTTCCGGGTTCCATGCTATTATAGGAACGGGAACCACCCCCAAAATGATTGGTAATGAAAGAGACGTTTTATTTGTTGGGTATGGCGCTATGCTCGTTGAGGGTTTCGTAGCGATCCTGGCTCTTATCGCCGCCTGCGTCCTAGTCCCCGGTGATTACTTCGCTATCAATTCGGCAGGTCCGGTTTTTGACAAATTGGGATTAAGCGTTGTCAATCTTCCAGCGCTTTCACAGGCGGTAGGCGAACAGTTACAGGGACGGCCCGGAGGAGCTGTTTCCCTCGCCGTCGGAATGGCCTATATCTTCGGGTCCATCCCCTTCTTTAAGGGATTAATGGCTTACTGGTATCATTTTGCGATCATGTTTGAAGCCGTATTTATCCTTACTGCTGTTGACACCGGGACCCGTGTGGGACGCTACCTTCTCCAGGAGATGATTGGAAAAGTTATTCCCAAGTTTAACGAAAAGAAGTGGGCGCCGGGGATCATTTCTACGAGTTTTCTGTTTACATTCGCATGGGGCTATTTTGTTTACACGGGTAACATATCTACGATCTGGCCTCTGTTCGGCATGAGCAACCAACTCTTGGCCACTTGCGCCCTGATTGTGGGCACTGCTATGATACTGAGAATGGGAAAAGGGAAGTACGCTTGGGTGACAGCGGTTCCAGGCCTATTCATGGTGCCTGTTGTTATGTCGGCCGGATATCTGAACATAGTGGACAACTTCCTGCCAAAAAGCTTGTATCTTCTTGTCGTACTCTCGATAGTTCTAATGGTCCTCATGGCGGAAGTCTTCATTGAAGCCTTCAGGAAATGGTATCAACTTTATAAGGGGCCTTCGCCCACGGTCGAGGAGTTAAGTAAAGTTTTCTAAATTTGAAACCACAATCAATTCTTAACTCTCCGGTCCGAGGTCGCGCTCTCATAACCAAGCATGGCTCGGACCGGCTTTCGTATGGAAGCTTGAGAAAATTTGCGACGTAATTTACGATATAATCTCAGGGCTGCAAGAGAAACGTGAACATAACATATCAGGATT
>JACWAG010000472.1 GCA_014874425.1 Syntrophaceae bacterium
GTTGGGGCTATCTGATCCAGTCCTCATATTTCCATAAGCGTACATCTCGCCGTCAGCCATTATTACAGCCTGCGAACTAACTGATCCTACGTCGATTCCAAGAGTGATAAACTGAGCGTCTTCCCAACGTATATCTGGATTTACCCAGTTGGTTTCAGCCCACCGCCAGAATTCTGGCTTTTTCCCCTCTGACATTTTTATTCCTCCGAATATTTATTGTTTCCACTGTTTGAAACTTGCCGGGAATGAACGCGTCGAGCAAGCGCCTTGTAAAAACAACCAGGTTTTATTCTTTAGCGGCGACCACGGCTGCGCCGACAGCCGTACCGTATTCCGGTTGTTCTGGAACGCATATTTTATCTAAACCGAGTTCTCTCAGGAGAGCAGCTTTAAAAGCAGGGTTGTATGCGACACCACCAATCATGACAATGTCAGGGTTTACTCCGATCCGTCTTATCATCGAAACAATCCTGCTTGCCATAGCGTCATGAATAGCTCTGCTGATGTCCTTTTTTTCGGTCTTGGCATGGATCAATCCGACGACTTCTGACTCGGCAAAGATCGTGCATTGAGCGTTCATCGCTATCGGATTATCAGAGGCAAGAGCGAGTTTCCCCATCTCAGTCAGTGGTGTTTCCAGGGCGCGAGCCATTGATTCTATAAACGCTCCTGCCCCGGCGGCGCATTTTTCATTGATTGCAAAGTCTATAACGTTACCCTTTTCATCGAACTTGGCGGCCCTGCCTTCTTCAGCTCCAACATCAGCTACGGTCCTGCTACTGGGGAAGAAATAATTGGCGGCCGCGGCCATCGCCTTAATGTCATTAACTTTTATATCCGCTTCTCTGATAGATTTGGCCCCGGAACCTGTTCCACCGATGTGTTTCACTTCCTTGAAATCTACACGAGCATCTTTAAGGGCCATTTCCAATGAAGCCTTAACAGCCTCGGCTTGTTCGAAGCCCGTTAAGACCATACCTTTACCGATTATTTTACCGTCTTTGAGTATTACGGTTTTTGTATTCTTCGCTCCACAGTCGATTCCTGCGGTGATCATTTCTAAAATCTCCTTTCGGGCCTCGGGTGGCCGATCAAAACGGGTCGGCTAATACGTTTATTACCTTAGGATTTGGCGTATCAAGGTTTTTTAAGCCACAATCTTTCCAGGAATATATCAATCCTTGTCTCAGTCGCTTTTCGTCGAACTCCTTTTCGTCTCCCATATTGCCCTCATAGGTCATAACCTAGTGGCCGCGCTTTAGCAGACCGAGTCCGTTTTCGGCTATCCCTACCTTAGGCCTTCACATCCACGATTGTAATGGAGAACTATTCCATCAACACGCCAGTGTTTGGCTATAGAGGCCATCATTTTAGTCTTAAACTCCGGATGATAGAAGTGCTGGTATTCAGGTTTGCTGAGATGCCAATCCGCCAGCATCCAACAAGCCTCTTCTATTGTCCTGGGCTTTCCTGCCGGCGCTGGTCTTGGCAGAAAATCAGCGGTTTTGTCGTCATATAACCACATACCTTCCAGACCGAATGTATATAGGGTGCCTCTAAAAATTGATTGACTTTTCAGCCCATTGTCTTCGCGGCTTGTTCAGACTGTGCTATTGGCATGATGAACTTTGTTTACAACATGAAGCGTCTGGTCCAATTGATCAAACATGACCTCACAAAGGTGAATCTCCAACAAGACTTCATTAGGATAGGTGCGTCCGCTGCAGCGTAAGAGTTTTAAATTACGTCGAAAAAGATAATTTATAAATGACCATGCTCAAAAATTTGCTTAGATTATGGTGAATTGTGGAATTTGGGGCAATCCCAAGACTGGAAAAGTGATTTATAGAGGTTCCCAATTGTTTGAAATTCCGAGGGATCGGGAGCGCCTAGAAAGTTACCTCCATCATCCCCTGGAACCCGAAGATGCCCTGGATCTCACGGTTCGGGTTGACTGCCCAGCCTCCAGGACCGATGGAGGATTTTGGGTTCAGATAAGTTATAGTAGGGGTGCCGGCAGTTAATGGCGTTTGGTCAGCAAGGTTTTTGTCCACACACGCGTACTTAAACCATGCGCCAGGCTGCCAGTAGGAGCCACGAAAATGAGTGGTCATGTTTTCCAGCAGCTTCCAGTCGGCCCCTAAAGAAACTTCCCATCCCAGAGCGTCATCAGGAATAGAAGGAGCGGAGCCAGTGTAAGTGTTCTGCGGCGCTGTGAAAATGGTAGCAGAGCCTGGAGCGAGTTGTTGACCTAGCAAGATAACCGAACCGCCCCCATTTCCATCAGAAGCCGGTGTCAGGGAACCCCAACCCCAGCCCTTGGAAACCCGGTTCGCATAGAAGAAGGTTCCATAGATATTTAAGTTAGCGGCAAGAGCATAGTCCAGTCTGGCCGCAAGAGATGAAGCGTCTGTCATGTAACCTTCGCCATTGGTGTCGATAGCGTTGAGACCAGCGCCGTACTGATAAGCCATCAGGAGGCTGTATGGTCTGAACATTTGAGTGGTGGCGTAAGTAGCGCCATTTGAGACATTTTCCCACGATTGCTTGTTGATCCAAATTCCGTGTCTACGGTCAGGGCCCGGAATCCATGAATAGAAAAGAGTGAGTTTGGCTGGACCCGACATTACGCCGAAATCCGCAAAGTACTTCCATGATTCATTATAGTACGGGGCAAA
>JACWAG010000473.1 GCA_014874425.1 Syntrophaceae bacterium
ATACTCAAGATCGCCGCTGATCATTACCAGGATATCAAGATAATCGCCACCGGTTCGTCTTCGCTCGGCGCATCCCGGAAGTTCCGAGACACATTGACCGGACGGAAGATGGAGATCTGGTTAACCCCCATGATTTCAGAGGACCTTCACGATTTTGACAAATTGGATATTACGCGGCGATTATTCAGAGGAGGACTGCCGCCGTTCTTCTTATCCGAGGACTATCCGGAACGCGAGTTCCAGGAATGGATGGATGCTTATTGGGCCAAGGATATCCAGGAATTGTTCCGCCTGGAACGCCGATTTTCTTTCCAGCGCTTTGCCGAGCTTCTGTTCACGCAAAGTGGCGGTATTTACGAGGCGACGAAGTTCGCTGCCCAGTGCGAGGCCAGTCGAACGACTATCGGCAACTACCTGGCGGTCCTGGATGCCACCTACGTAATGCATATCGTCCGTCCATTTAGCACTCGTCGGAGGTCGGAGATTCTCTCTGCTCCCAAGGTCTATGGCTTTGATACGGGTTTTGTATGTTTCTATAAAGGTTGGCGGGACCTCCGGCTCGATGATATAGGACTTCTCTGGGAACACTATGTCCTAAATGAACTTCAAGGCCGGCTCCAGATCCGGAATATCCACTACTGGCGCGATAAGCAAAACCATGAAGTAGATTTCATATGGCCGAACAAGGACGGGAGCCACGTCGCGATCGAAGTCAAATGGTCCGCGGGGCAATTCGACGTAGCGGGGCTTCGAGCCTTTCGCCGCATTTATCAGCAAGGGTCGAATTTCGTTGTTTGTCACGATGTGACGCGACCATACAGACGCTTAGTAAAAGACCTGGACATCGAGTTCATCAGTCTGGAGGACCTGATCTTGCGTCTCAAACGAATGTCGGCCTGATGCTATCAACGTCTTTTTGATCTCGGGGAGAAATCTTTTGCCCTGATACGAAAGATCTCGTCGCTACGCTCGCTCGATGTGACAATCGTTGGTCTTTATGGGTCGGAATGTAATGAGAATATGTGTTTCTTGTTTAAACGGGTTCGTCAGTGATGGCTGGAAATGTCCTTACTGCGGTAGTTCACCCGATATCTCGAACGGGATAGCCGTCCTGGCCTCGATCGCTACTGATTCTAACGATGGTTTCTCTCCTGAATTATTTGGGCAACTCTACCATTTGGAAGAAAATCATTTTTGGTTTCAATTCAGAAACAAACTAATTGCCTGGGCCTTTGAAAAGCATTTTAAGAGAGCCAGGAATTTCTTTGAGATTGGTTGTGGCAACGGTGTGGTTCTGAAGCATTTTGAAAGTAAATTTCCAGATCTTGTTTTGGCTGGTAGTGACATTTTTATGGAAGGTCTCAAATTTGCGAGGACTCGCCTGAGTCGGGTTACTCTAAATCAGATTGATCTTAGATCAATTCCTTTTGAAAATGAATTTGATGTCGTAGGTATGTTTGACGTCCTGGAGCATGTGACAGAGGATGAGTCAGCTTTAAAAGAAGTTTACAAGGCTGTTAAATCAAAAGGTGGAGTAATAATAACTGTTCCTCAACATCCTGCGCTGTGGAGCGAAACAGATGAAGTCGCCTTTCACAAGAGACGTTACACCCGGAATGAGTTACGGGTTAAACTCATGAGAGCCGGTTTTGACATTGTCAGTATTTCGTCATTTATGACTATACTATTGCCATTTATGATAGTTAACAGGCTGTTCAGGAAATCTGGCGCTTGCGGTGGGACGGGAGAGCTTGAGATACCTTTATTTCTTAACTATTTACTTGGACGGATTTGCGCCATAGAGCTACCAATAATTAAATTGGGGGTATCACTACCATTCGGTGGATCACTGCTGGCGATCGCCAAGAAGCCATGATGATCATGCTTTGTGAATTACAGATAATCGACTCCAATCAAAGTGTTTTTTTGCGATTGCATGCTATTGTACTTTGATATAGTCCAAATATTGGCGATTGATAAACTGTCTATAGCAGGAACGCCGATTTTCTCAATATATTATCCTGCAATCCCAAACAATTAACTTAAAAATGGCAAATCTACGGATCTTTAAGAAAGCGATCGAATGTCTGAAAAAAAAGCCGCTTTGATTCTTGGCATCGGTGGTCAGGATGGTTACTTCCTGAGCCATCTGTTGGCCGACAGGGGATATTCTATAACGGGATTTCTATTACCCAGAGACATGAAAGCGCCAACCGTGCCTCATCTTCCTAAGGGTAACCTGAAGCTTGTCGACACGGGAATTTGTGACTATGTGTCGCTGCGGCGTATTGTGGCTGACGATAAACCGAGCCTCATCTTCAACTTCGCGGGTGTAAGCTTTATCCCGTATTCATGGGACGCTCCCCGGGAAGTCGAGAAGACGAACGGATATGCTGTCGGCGAGATATTGCAAATCATTCGTGAAGAGAGCCCGAAAACACGATTCTTCCAGGCTTGCAGCAGTGAGATGTTTGGTCACAATCCTGTACAATCTCCTCAAAATGAGGACACACCGTTCAATCCGGACAATCCTTACGGGTCCTCGAAGGTGTTCGCATATCATTTGACAAAGAATTATCGGGAAAAGTTCGGTATTTTCGCCTGCTCGGGGATTTTGTACAATCATGAATCCGAATGGAGACCCCCGCGGTTTGTAACTCGCAAGATAACCTTAGCCGCGGCTTCAATCAAATTGGGCAAGCAGGATAAACTGGAACTTGGGGCGTTGGACACTGTGCGGGACTGGAGTTACGCCGGCGACATCGTTAACGCCATGTGGCTGATGATGAACGCTGACAAGCCGAAGGATTTTGTGCTGGCTTCAGGTAAACTGCACGCTGTAAAGGACGTGTTGGGTGTTGCGTTTGGTCATGTTGGACTGGACTGGCGAGATTATACGCAGGTGGACGAGTCTCTTAAAAGAGGATCCGAAGGTTTGCCACTGTGCGGTGACCCGTCGAGAGCGCGGGAGGAATTGGATTGGCAGCCGAAGATGAATTTTGAGAGCATGATCGGGATGATGGTGAACAGGGATCTGGAACGCCTGAGGGCGTCAAAGGATTGAAGGGGCAACAGGGGAGGCTCACTGTCAATCATTATCAGGGACTTTATTAAGCCTGATAATGAAATCAATGAACATGTGAAGATCATTCCGTAGGGATGATAAACAGGCAGGGGCCTTTCTGGTCAGTTCAAGCACGCGGTCAGCATTCAAATTGAAAGCGTAAATGTTGCGAACCACGTGACGAAAACCCCGAAATTCATCAAGCGTGAGTCTGGTTTCTCTGCTAATTACTGGCGGTCTCGTTCCTGCAATCTCCGCGGACATTTGGATTAGCAGATCACGATGCCAATCGGGACCGGAGGGAACTCCCACCTCGACGGTTCTTGCGATGTCTTCAAATATTCGTTCTATTGCCGAATAAAACGTATGTAGATTTAGAGCGACCCCATCCAAATACCCATCATCCAGACTCACACGGTATTTATCGACCAGGGCCTCGGCTCGGCTGACTATCGCGTCCAGGTCCTCCAAGGACTGTTCAATGCGTCCGACCAATGGTAGAAGGCTATTTGTCACAG
>JACWAG010000474.1 GCA_014874425.1 Syntrophaceae bacterium
ATAGACTACCGATCCATTAACGGGTCTGTTTTTTTAGCTCATCAACACCACGGTGGACATCGGCTAGACATCATTTTCCTGACGGGTTATTGGTGGCGCAATGACATTCCCCCATCCTCTTTTCGGCCATGATTTTTTCCATGATCAATGATTTGCCATTAGTTATGAAATCTTGCTCCAGATTATTTCTAGTGTAGCCAAAACAGTAGCAGATAAGTTGATTGTCATCATGATCGTTCGGGTTCTTTGAACCGAGCGCCATTCTAATCTTTCCTCCTAAATAGAGTTGTAAGAAATCACCAGCGGCTTCAAAAAGAAGGTTTGTTCATTTCTTACAGATTTTCGTCTACGAGGTATCTGCGTCAATTTCTTTTCGGTCCCCCCGAGTTTAGCGAAACTTTTGCGCTTTCCAGCGCAATCAGGGACTGAAGCCCAAGAAGCCGGACAACCGCTGTTTTTTCGCCAATTGCGGTCAGCCTGGACGCCTTTTGATTTAATTTACCATCTATGTTCAGCGTTGTTCTTATAAGTCAACTCTGTTGGTCATAAGCTTTATCCTATAATAAATATGCACACTTAATGCATATCTGTAAAGAGGGCTGCATTCTTTAAAAGCGCTACGGCTTTGAATATCTCTTTTTCACTTGACTGAAAAATTGATATCATAGAATATTTGATAGATTGAGCGGCCAATATATCTCATGATTAATTGGTTAGAGATGTTCACCACTTTTGTAGGTATTAATAAGGCATGTTCAAGAATTCAGTATAGACTACAAATTTCTATTGCGCATGAACATGTAAAGGGTTAAACTTAAATTTGGACACAAGATTACCTTGTTCCAAAGTTCTTTGGAACCCGAACTGGAAAGGGCCAAACAGCAAACGAAAGTTTCATATACATCAGACTCCAGGGAGTGGTTGTTGAGAATTCGTTAGGGCTGTTCGCTCAGGATTATTTCTATCACCACTTTTTCGCACCAGATCTATAATCCGGAGGTATCTATTTATGGATCGTAACGTTTGCGTTATCGCCGGAGGTATGTCCAAGTGGGGAGTAAGGGATGGCAGTCAGCGAGATTTCTTTCAGGAAGCCGCCAAGGCCTGCTACGATGACAATCCTCAATTAAACCCCAAAGAAATTGATGGCTTGCTCGTCGCTTCGGCCTATACTGAAAGGACTTCGTACCAGACACATCTTGCTCCGCTTGTGGCTGAGTATGTAGGGATTCAACCCAAGAATATCTGCGCCAGAGTTGAGCTACTTTGTGCAAGCGGTAGTTCCGCGATTATTCTGGCTTTTGCCATGATAAAATCGGGCCAAGCTGATGTCGTCATGGTGGCTGGGGGAGAAAAACTTTACACCCCTCAAAAATGGGAGGTTTTTTACAGCGAACTGGCTTCTGTTGATCATGACTGGGACGGCGGTCAGGGATTGGGATTGCCACCGCCTGTGTTCGCAATGGTGGCTAAACAGCACATGCTCAAGTACGGCACCAAGAAAGAGCATCTCGGAGTTGTTTCAGTAAAGAACCGCAGAAATTCCGCCAAGAATCCCAAGGCCCAGTTTCAAACACCCGTAACGATGGAAGAAGTCATGAGTGGCCGCATGATCGTCCCACCGCTAACGCTATATGATTGCTGCCCCATTACTGATGGCGCCGCCTGTATCGTTCTGGCGGCTGAAGAAATGGCTAAAGACATGACCGATAAGCCGTTGGTCTACATTCGTGGCTCGGCGCAAGCCTCAGTAAACAATATGTCCGCGAATATGCCGAACTGGACCACTTGGGAAGCCCTAAAGATTGCGGCTCAACAGGCTTATTCAAAATCCAAGGTAGACCCCAAAGAGGTCAATGTCGCCATGACGCACGATTGTTTCACTATATCCGAAATAATCGAAATGGAAGATCTAGGGTTCTGCAAAAAGGGCGAAGGTGGATTCTTCGTCGCTGATGGCCAAAACGATTTCGGAGGTCAAGTCCCGACGAATACTGATGGTGGATTGCTTGGATGTGGTCACCCGTTCGGAGGTACTGGAATAAGACAGGGTATCGAGGTGACCCGTCAGTTGCGTGGTGACGCCATTCAACAGGTACCCAATGCAACCGTCGGCCTCACCCATAATCTCAGTGGCTTTATTGCCGCTCACACTGTTTTGATCTACGGGAGGGAAGTCGCATGAGCACACCTGGAATTTCCATATTGGATGGAAAATACATGGTCACCATGGACCTGTTCCCTCAGCAGTCCAAAGAATTTAACCAGATTTACAAGTTTTATGAATATCTCAAAGAGGGCCGATTTACGACCACAAAATGCAAAGATTGTGGATCGGAACCCTTCCCGCCAAGGGTCATGTGTCCTGACTGCTATAGCACCAATGTTGAGTGGGTAGATTGGCCTACCGTAGGAACTGTAATTGACGTAACTGAAGAAGCGGTCGGCGTTCCCCTTGGTTTCGGTAAACCTCCTCTGGTCCACGCATTGGTCGACCTTGACAGCAAGAAGACCTTCTTTGTCCGAATAATCAATTGTAAGACAGGTGAACTGAAATCCGGGGACAAGGTTAAGTTGGCTGTTTTCGATGTAGATCCGGTCCCGCAGGAATTTGGGAGAGAAGTAATTAATATCCCAAGAGTTTTCTATGCCTTTGAACCTGTTAAGTAGGCCGTCTATATATCGAATTATAGCGGTTAGTTTATTAAGAGACCCAAACAACTTAATCAAGTAGACCAAGTAGCGCTTGGGTCAAAACAAATAATCAGGAGGATAAAATGACCTTGGAATGGTTACCTCGGGATAATGGATCAAAGAACCACATACTTATAGGCAAGGAGCATTGGGGCACGGAAGCTCCTTGCACTGTCTATGAAAAGAAACTTTTAACAAATCCCAAGGGAGAAGAAATCCCTGGTCTTTATGTGGCATGGATCAGACTTAACAACCCGAACCAGTATAATTCCTACACTACGGAGATGGTCAAAGGCGTTATCGCTGGATTTACAGCAGCAAGTCAGGATCGTTCAGTTGTTGCTGTCGTATTCACCGGCACAGGCGACAAAGCGTTCTGTACTGGGGGCAATACAAAAGAATACGCCGAATATTACAGCAAAAGGCCCCACGAATACGGTGAATACATGGATTTGTTTAATGGAATGGTTGATTCCATCCTTGATTGCAAGAAACCAGTCATTTGCCGTGTAAACGGGATGAGGGTCGCAGGCGGTCAAGAAATCGGTATGGCGTGCGATCTTGCCATTTCCAGTGATGTTGCCATATTCGGGCAGGCGGGAGCACGGCATGGTTCAAGCCCTGATGGTGGATCTACCGATTTTTTGCCGTGGTTCCTTTCCATGGAAGACGCAATGTGGAACTGTGTAAGCTGCGAGATGTGGAGCGCTTACAAGATGAAAGCCAAGAATTTGATCTCCAAGGCCGTCCCGGTTCTGAAGCAGGACGATAAGTTTATAAGAAATCCTTTGATCGTAACGAACACTTATGTAAAAGATGGAGAAATCGTTTTTGGGGAATTCAAGACTGGCGATGAAGCCAAAGCAGCAAAAGCGTTAATGAAAGAACTACCAACAGATTTCACCCTGCTCGACAAGGAAGTAAACAAGGTCATTTGGACATTCGCCAACCTGTTTCCAGGATGTTTAATCAAGGCGGTCGACGGGATTAGAGCCAAAAAGAAATTCTTCTGGGACCAGTCGAAGCTCCCGAACAGACACTGGCTCATGGCTAATATGAGCTACGAAGCATATTTGGGGTTTATTATGGCTGCAGGTTTAAAGCTAAATGTCTGGGTAACCACGCTAGTCAGTTTCCCGTCATCAATTTTTCCTGTGCCGTAGGTGTTAACCATGAGAGAAACCGGTTCAGGATAACCGATACAATAAGC
>JACWAG010000475.1 GCA_014874425.1 Syntrophaceae bacterium
ACCTATACTATCTCACTGCCTAGAATGCTCCTGAAAATTATTGATCAATTCTATTGTTGTGTGTCGCTGGATGACACGGGTTCGGAATAGAGTAAAAAAGCTGCCGATTTTTTGTGGTCAAGAATAAAAAAAGGAGACTCTGTAATGAGTAAGGAAAATGATAGAAATTGCGTTGAGCCTGCGTTATCATCATTCTGGTCCAATTCGGGAAAAGCAGAGCTGGAAACATTTAATTGCCGAAACGGGGGTTTATGATGAAAGCTGTAGTTGTCGGCATCATTTTGGTCCTATTACCATTAGTCAGTTCAGCTTCTGACAGAAGCCTAACGGTTAGGGACCGTTACGGAAATATCGTAGAAACAAAAGACAGATATGGGGATGAGACGTTAGTGCGTGACCGATCCGGGAATGTCACTCGTACCGAGCATTATGACGGCCAGGGTCAAAAAACGATTCGTGACAGGGCGGGTAATATTATCTGGACGGAAGACGCTGAGCGATAAACCGAAGGGAGGGTTTTTTATGGATTACGAATGCCTCACGGCGCCATGTGGATTGCCATGTTTCGAGTGTTTTCTCTTCACTGCCCAAGACAACGAAGAAATTAGGGCGATGGTATCGCGTGAACTGGGAATTCCGATAGAACTGGCCATCTGCCGCGGATGCCGCGACGAGGGCGGGAAATGCGCCCATCTGCCCGTCGATTGCCGCCTGTATCCCTGCGCTGCAGATAAAGGTGTCGAATTCTGCTGTGACTGCCAGGATTTCCCCTGTGATTTGCTCCAACCCTACAGGGATCGAGCCGAATTGTGGCACAATACAAAAATGTACAATCTTTGCCTGATCAAGAAACTCGGTCTGGAATCATGGGCGCAGAACCACGCTAAACGTGTGCAAAACGCCTACATGTTTGAAAAATGGACCTTGTGACACGGATGCGTGTTAAGCTGATAGTAATTAGAACGGCTAAGAAGGAATGGCTTCGATCAAATAGGGGCTAATTCCAGCAAAGGTAATGCGGGTCGAACGCCAGGGGGAAGTTATTCCATCAGAGTGAAATCCGACGACAACGAAAAGAAATCCGTCACAACTCTACCGTCCTGTTGTATCAGTACATGCTGACCTGACAAAGAAAGGAACCCGACATGCGTGGAACTCAAATGGCCCGTCAGTGGAAAATCATCCGGTTGATGGAGTCCCGCAAATACGGGATTAGCGGGAACGAACTCGCCATTGAACTCGACACGCCTCTCCGGACTATCTACCGTGACCTGAAGGCAATTGAGGAGGCGGGGTTCCCCCTTTATACCGACAAAGACGGCAAGAATTCGGTCTGGAAGATGGTTGACGGATTCAAGAAAGATTTCCCGATTCCCATGACAGGCACTGAACTGATGGCTCTTCACATGAGTCGAGACCTGTTGAGCATTTTGCATGGGACCGTTTTCCACGACAGCATCGAAACACTCTTTCAGAAGGTCAAGGCTGCCCTGTTGCCGGAAACCATCGCATTTCTGGACAAGGTGGCGGGCTCGCTTAAAGTTGACTTTGGGCCTACGAAAAGCTTTTCGGGGTTGAATGAAATCGTCAAGGATCTAAGTGAAGCCACTACGTCAAGGAAGCGTGTTGAGATCATGTACCAGGCGGTCTCGACCGGAAAGACTACGAAACGGAAGATCGATCCGTATCAGGTGTGGGTCATGAATGGCAGCTTTTACCTGATAGCGTTCTGTAATTTCAGGAACGCCATTCGGACGTTCGCAATGGACCGGATAAAGAGTTACTCGATAACCGATGAATCGTTCGAGATGTCTGAGGACTTCAAACTCGAAGACTACCTGCAAACTGCTTTCCGGGTCATGCGGGGCAAACCGGAGAAGGTCACATTCAGACTTACTGCTGGGGCCGCTCATGTTGTCAGAGAGCGTATATGGCACCCCACTCAGGAATTGAGGGAGACCGAGGGCGGAGGCATAGAGATCTCTGTCGAGGTTCCCATAAACTATGAAATTGTATCCTGGATCATGGGCTTCGGGGCGGCGGCTGAGGTCATTCAACCGGAATCGCTACGGAAGCGAGTCATGCAGGAGTTTGACATGGCCGCCAGACAATACAGGACACGCTTTTCGCAAAAAAATCATTAATTGAAAAACATTTGAACTTTTTTTAGAACGTGTGTCCCCATTTGACACGCGTGGGGGAGATAATCTGGCCATCATAAGGGAAAGGAGCCCGAAACGATGGCTCAGATGAAGGAATTTTTTAACGAAATAAAGGTCGGCGCAAAGCAGAACCACAAGAATATGACGCTCTATTGCTTGCTCTCAGCGCATGACGCACCAGTGGACTTCCTAACGCTAGACAACGCTCTGGCAAATGACGCGCTAATAATAACGGAGGTTACCGAAGGCGGTTCAGTCCCGGAGTTAAAAGTCAGCAACAAATCAGAAATCAATGTTTTGTTACTTGATGGGGAAAAACTGGTAGGAGCGAAACAGAACAGGGTCTTAAACACCACTATCCTGATTGCGCCCAGGTCTGAAACGAATATTCCGGTATCTTGTGTCGAGCAGGGAAGATGGTCTTATCGTGCTGAAAGGATGTCAGCCTCCCATTCCCCAACTGTGGCCATGGCGGATCTTTACGAGTCTCATAAGGATGCTACGCAAGCTTATCTTTCCGCCTTCCGCCCGGTGTTCAATCAGGTTGGGATAATAGTCTTTATTGATGGAGCGGTAGCCGGGATTGAGATCCTCAACAAGTTTCAATCCTTCAGGGAGATTCATTCCAAACTCGTGACCAGCTATGTGATGGATGCTCTGGAAACAGCAAACATGGACACGAAATCCAATCACCATTCATTGCGAGCCAAGGCTTCCAACCTACTGGAAGCCGTTCACCAGGCAAGCTTCGAGGAGCGGCAATCGGTGGCCCTAGGGAATGATCTGCGTCTGCAATCGGAGCGTTGCATGGGTTCGGGGTTGGAGTTCGAGGGCCAGATAATTCAGTTGAGCATTTTTGGTTCCGATAACGGTAACGACACAGGAACAGGAAACAGAATGAGAAGGGCTTCGGTGAGAAGGGAAAGAAAGTGAAAACAATATGCCTGATCGTCTCTTTAGTCTTGGTTCCAATTCTGTCTTCGCCCCAAACAACCAACATCAGAGATCGGGATGGAAGGCTCATTGGAACCAAACACTATGATTCCACAAGTAGAGAAACTCAGTACAGAGATAGAGACGGAAGACTGGAATACACCGGCAACCGGAATAGCAACGAATATCAGATCAGGGACCGTTCTGGCAGGTTAAAATGGACTGAGCAGGTTGAGGATTAGAGATCAGTATTAATTTGAGGCGAGGGATCAAACGGCTGATTTTGTCCATGGCGCTTAAAATGGAGGATTACGATGGAACTCTTCCTGGTTATCTGGATAGTTTGGACCCTCATTGGTCTGTGCACCAATTGGGGATACGGTTGGCACGACGATGACGATCATAGGAGAAGATAAATGGACATAAGAATCAGACATTTAACAGCAATCCTAGTTGTGGTGTGTATGATATTTCCGGGAATATCGTATAGCGCGGATTATTTGTATCTGGACAAGAAAGGGACCGTAAAAGGCTGGGCAACCGACGATGGGGACTCTGTAAGATTCTATGACAAATCCTTCAACCCAAGAGGTTTGTACGATCGGGATACCAACACAACATTTGATAAGAATTATAACCCTACCGGCACGATCTATGATTTTGATCAGGATGACGATTAGCAACTCCTGAAAGGATTTTTACGTTTCTTACATAGCCACGAGTTAATTGATAGATTGGTGAATTTCAGGCGCTACTTGGTTAGGGTTTCTCGTCTAGCTAAATGATTTGGAACGGTAATTGAGGCTAAATTTTTTATCTTTGATTTTACCAAAAGAAAGGGTACAACCAGGTGTTTTTGTTGTCAGTAGATTTTTTTAGACCTTCAAATTGCAAACCAATTTTCTCAGCTCGCAATTAAGCAGATCTCATGGGAACAGTGAAGGTTTTGATCTAAGAATTTTCTTGGGAATTCCGGACTCGCATGGCACTCCCGTCTGACATAGGCCGCAGCCGTAACCATCGAAACCGTAATTGCTCTTGGCAAACTCTGCACAAGTAACCCCAGCATGAGCCCAACACTTTTCCTTGTCGTGGCCCTTTTCTGTGATAGCCCCTACCGGGCAACGTTTACGACATGCATTGCAAGAGCCATCGTGGAAGAAAAGACAATAAGCATGATGTTCGTCATATAGCCTTGGGGAGAAGGGGACGACAAGATTTGCCACCACGGAACCAACGCGATGAGCCTTGCCTTTCGGAGTAATGAGGCCGTCGCAAAGGCCAAAGGTTCCGAGACCGGCCGCATACGCTGCGTGCCGCTCCGACCATTTTGACGCAAATCCGTATTTTGGGGACTTTTCCATGCTCCATTGTGGTGAAAGAACCGGAGCGACAGCTTGTACTCCAATTGCCGCTAGCCTTTCCACAAGGTGTTTC
>JACWAG010000476.1 GCA_014874425.1 Syntrophaceae bacterium
CCTCGGATTTCTCTTGCCTTTGCCCCTCTTTTATCAAACCAGTGCTGTAACCCACCCATGTAAGTATAAACAACCGGCGTCAAGTAAAGGGTAACCACCTGCGATAGCAACAATCCGCCAACAACAGCAAGCCCCAGGGGTTGCCTTGAATCCCCTCCAGCCCCGAACCCAATAGCGATTGGTGTCATACCTGCTATAGCCGCTATTGTTGTCATCATGATCGGACGGAAACGCACCACTGAGCCTTCCACGGCCGCATCCAGAGGCGTTTTTCCCTCAGCTTCCGCCTCCAAAGCAAAATCTACGACCATGATGGCGTTCTTCTTAACTATGCCTATCAACATAAACAGGCCGACAAATCCGTATAAATCCAGGCTAAACCCAAAAAGCCACAGCACCAACAGTCCGCCGAAGGCCGCTGATGGCAATCCGGCTATAATTGTCAGAGGATGCAGAAAACTCTCATATAAGCATGACAGAATCATAAAAATAATTATGATGGCGACGACAAGGAGAATCGAGAGACTTCGGACTGACCCTTCGAAAGCCTCCGCTGTTCCACCGAATTTGAATCGAACGGAGTCGGGAAGCATCTTAGAAGCCATTGCTCTGAGGGTATCGGTCGCCTGGCCGATCGAAAATCCGGGCGCCGTGTCAAAGGATATGGTAACAGACGGGAACTGACCGTAATGATTTACAGTCAGAGGTCCGGTCCTGGCTTTCACATCCGCTACTACATCCAGTCTGACCATCTCTCCAGACCTGTTTTTTAAATAAAGGGAAGATAGTTGATCAGGGTAATACTGATAATCCTTTTCGACTTCCAGGACGACCTTATATGTGTCGGTGGTCCCGTAAATGTTAGAAATCTCCCGTGACCCGTAAGACGAAAACGCCGACTGTTCCAGGTCTTCTGCCGTTATCCCCAGCGAAAACGCTTTGTCCCTATGAATGTCAATGTAAGCTTCAGGGTTCTTAATGTACAGATTGGAGTTGACCCCCATTATCTCAGGCGTTGCAAACATTGCGTAAGTGAATTTCTGCGCATTTTTGAAAAGCGACGGCGTGTCGGTCGATTGCAGAATCAACTGATAGGGACTGGCCGATATCTCAGTGCTGATCTCAATAAGAGGCGGCGCCGAGTAGAATGTCAGCAATCCGGGGATTGAGTTCACTACCGGAAAGAGTTCAGCCATAACCTTTTGAGCTGTAACCTTTCTCGGAGGTCTATCATTTAGAAACGCAATTGTGAATCCTTGATTCCGTTGAGGATAGCCCGCCACATTCAGGACCGATCGTACGTTAGGGTTAGCTCGTATCATCGGTTGCAGTTCCTGAAGTTTTCCTTGCATCGCTTCTGGCGAGATACCCTGTTCACCTATACAGAAACCAATAAGATAGTTCATGTCGACAGCAGGAACAAATCCCTTAGGGAGAGCGATAAAGAAATAGACACTGGCCCCCAGGATAAACACTGAGACCAACATGGTAACGAGTCTGTGATGAACAGCTAAAACGAGAGTCCTTTTGTAGAACCTCAACATGGCCCCAAAAACAGGGTCTGATTCGGCTAGTCGACTCTGAGGCCGCAGCAGGCGGCTACTAAGCATGGGTGTAACAACCAGCGCCACAACTCCTGATATTACGATTGCTACTGTGATGGTGACGGCAAACTCATGCAGGACTCGGCCATATATCCCGGACATAAACATGATTGGCACAAAGACAATCGCCAGACTGGACGTCATTGAGACAATAGTGAAGACAATCTGTTTAACTCCATCTACCGCCGCCTGAAAGGGCCTTTTCCCCATCTCGAGATGTCGCACCACATTCTCCAACACCACGATAGCATCGTCTACCACGAAGCCTACGGACAGGACCAACGCAAGTAGCGACAGGTTGTCAAGGGAATACCCAAACAGGTACATCACTGCAAAAGTCGAAACAATCGAAAGCGGTATCGCTATGCTGGCTATAAATGTTGCAGATAAATTCCTCAGAAAGATGAAAACAACGACTATAACCAGTATAACCGCCAGGGCCAGGGTCAGCTTCACATCGTCAAGCGAGGCCCTAATCGATTGAGACATGTCATAGACCACTTCCAGTTTTACCGTTGGTGGTAAGGAAGCCCTGATAGCAGGCATAAGCTTTTCTATATCATCAACGATCTCGATTGTGTTCGAGCCGGGTTGTCTCTGGACTGCCAGGGCCACGCATTTTTTGCCATTGTAGTAGCAAAATACCTTATCCGCATAAACGCTATTTTTCACGGTTGCGACTTCGTCAAGCCGCACGGGCTGCCCTTCAACGTACGAAACAATGATGGGATCGTAGGCCTTGGCGTCCATTAGCTGTCCTGAGGCCTTTAAGGTGTTTGTTTGATGCTTACCATCGAGAGTACCTAGTGGCAAGTTCACATTCTGCGCGACAATAGCGTTCCTTACCTCATTAATCCCAATTTGTTTGGCCGCCAGCAAGTCTGGTTTAATGTAAACCCTGACGGTGAACTTCTGTTGGCTGTAATTGAGTACCTGAGCTACACCAGGCACCATAGAAAGCGCATTCGAGACGTATGTTTCCGCATAGTCATTCACCTTATAAAGAGGCATAGCGTCAGAGTGCAAAACCAGGTAGTAAATAGGTCTTTCAGCGGGGTTCACTTTGGAAAAAGAGGGGGGACTGGGCATGTTGGGCGGCAACAACCCGCTAGCTCTTGTAATTGCGGCTTGAACGTCCATGGCCGCAGCGTCGATCTTTCTGGAAAGATCAAACTGAAGATTGATGGTGGTTTTCCCCTGAGAACTGTTGGAGTTCATTGTCCTTAAGCCCTCGATCGACGAGAATTGCTTCTCAAGGGGAGTGGCCACGCTGGAGGCCATTGTGTCAGGATCAGCCCCGGGTAAAGTCGCCAGGACCGATATAGTGGGGAAATCAACTTGCGGCAGCGCTGACACCGGTAAATTTCTGTAGGCTATAACCCCGAAAAATAGCATGGCCACCATTATGGTTGTGGTCAACACGGGGCGTCTTACAAAAAGCTCAGTCAGATTCATGGTTTTTGGACCTTGTTCGCGCCGTCTTTGATCGAGTCCACTTTCCCGTCTTTCCCGGATGTTGTCGCCTGAAGGGCCTTCTGCATTTGTTCTTTAGTAATAACTATCGCCCCAGGCCGCAGCATAAGCTGACCATCGGTTATAACTCTCTCGTTCGGTTTCAACCCTTCAGAAATCACGGCCATGTCGGTTTCACGACGATCAACTTTTACAGGTCGCATCGCTACAGTCTGGTCCCGGTTTACCACCCACACGTACTGCCCATCAGGCCCGTCGTTAACAGACCTTGCCGGGACAAGCAAGGCCCCCATAGTAGTAGTGAGCTTCAAACGAACCTCTACAAACTGACCAGGCCAAAGTCTTGATTCCGGATTTGCAAAAGTCCCTTCAAGGGCGATCATTCCGGTCCGCAGGTTTATATTGTTGTCAATAAGAGTTAGTTGGCCTGTCTCCCGCTTGTCACTCCCTTGTATTAGAACATCCACCTGAAGAGGCGCCACAGTGTTGTACTTGTTAATTTGGTCAAGAAACTTTCCTGGAACGGAAAACTTAACTTTTATGGGGTGTATTTGCTTGATTGTGACTAGCCTGTCCTGATTAGCGTTAACAATGTTAAAATTGTCTATGTAAATTTCACCTGAAGGGCCAGTAATTGGTGATCTTATGGAACAATAGCCAAGGTTCAGTTTGGCGCTATCGAGCTGCGCCTCGTTTAGTTTCATTTGGTAGAGCTTGGAATTCATGTCTACCTGTTTGGCTTCGAGTTGCTCCTCACTTACTGCCTTCTCCCCAAAAAGCCCTTTGTATCTTAGAAAGTCCCTCTTAGCCTGCTCATACTGAACTCTGGATTGATTAAGCTGCGCTTCGCCCTCTTGCACCTTGGCTTCAAAAGGCGCTGGATCAATAGTAAACAGATCCTGTCCGTCGGTCAGAGGGTCACCGGCCTTAAAAAAAGTCTTTATCAGCTCTCCTGTGACTCGTGATTTAACATCCACAGTATTGTACGCAGCAACATTTCCGATAGCATTTATGAAAAGAGGAGTGTTCTCTACTAAAACTTCGGCAATGTCCACCGGCACTGGAGGAGGTTGCTTTTTGACATCTTTCTTGAACTTACCGCAACTGGTGAGCATGATCAAAACCACACCCAGCAGCAAGATCAGATTCGCCATACCAGAACTCACACGCGTCGAAGGTTTCGAACCAATCTTCATACTTTGTATCCTAATGTTCCGAAAAATCGGACCAGTTGAACCGAATCAGCCGAACGACCACAATAGGCCCATAGCTCTCTAGAATGATCAGTTTCTCGAAATGACTATAGACCCGAATGGGACATCTTGATAAATCTTTGCAAGGCCCATTTTCACCATTTCAAGCAAAGCCAGGAAAGTCACTACAAGATTACTCTTCGAAAAGTCCTCGGAAAAAAGCCCGCCAAATGACAGCCAACGATGTTTTTCAAGCCTGGCCAAAATCTCGTCCATCTTTTCTCGAATCGAAACGGGCTCATTCTTGATTTCCATTAGCATTTTCGGCTCTTGTTTTGCCAATAAATTCTTGAAAGCCTTGACCAACTCGTTGACATCAATGGTGAGTGACGAACGTTCCAGCCCAGCGCCAACGAGACTGCCGGACTCTTTGTGGAATACGTCCCGACCAAGCAGAGGCACTGCGCCAAGTTCAGCCGCAATTGTCTTGTACCTTCTGTATTCCAACAAATGGGCCACAAGTTCAGCTCTGGGATCTTCTACATCTTCTGCGGCGTCTTCGTCATCTTTGATGGGCGCGGGTAACAGCATCTGTGATTTTATATGTGTCAGATAAGAAGCCATCACGAGGTATTCCCCCGCTACCTCAAGGTTGAGGGACTTCATGCTCTCAATAGTATCGAGATATTGACCCGTAATGGACGCAATAGGAATGTCGCTGATTGATACTTCATTTTTTTCGATCAAGTGTAGGAGTAGGTCCAGAGGACCTTCAAAGATATCTAACTTGACCTCATACGGCATGATTTACCTGATAAGTTTGAGTAAAATATTCTCCACCGCAATGATTGGAGGGGCTATGAGAAAATTGATCACGCCGGTGAAAAGTAATGCGAGAAGAATGAGAAATCCATAAGGTTCCACTGCCTCGAGCCTGTATGCGTAACTGCGAGGCAACAACCCCTTCAGGATGCCAAATCCGTCAAGTGGAGGAACAGGTATAAGATTGAACACCGCCAATACAACGTTTATCCGGATTCCAAAGCTCACTATAAGAAATAACGGGCCCAGGAAAAAGTCTGTCGTTGGAGACCTGTATCCAGATAATGCTGCTGTGGAAATTATTTTCAGGCAGATTACAAGTCCTATGGCTGTCAAGATATTTGCCAACGGTCCTCCAAGACTAATCCAAACCATATCTTGCAGAGGTTTCTTCAAATATCTTGGATTTACGGGCACAGGTTTTGCCCAACCGATCATCCTTGTGAGCACTAGCGCTAAAGTCCCGAATGGATCAAGATGACTTATTGGATTGAATGTTAGCCTGCCAGCCATCTTGGCGGTAGGGTCCCCAAGTTTGTACGCTATATAGCCGTGGCTATACTCGTGAACCGTGATCGCGAGCAGAAACCCCGGCGCTATAAGTACCAACTCTCTGATATACCTTATTATGTCCAAATCAGGCATTCGATGTGTGAAACCAGGAAGGAATGAAGATTGCGATCAAGCATATTATTTGATCAATGTTCATGAAGAAAAAGGCCCTCGTTAACAACGTATACCGATGGCCTTCCCCGTGAAAAAGAGCCAATTGAATGAACATGTCTGAATATGTCAAAAGGCGCCCTGTCAGGATTTTTGTTGTTTCTTGCCATCCTGTTTTAACTTGTCTTTACCTTTTCCGCCAGAACCTTTCTTGGTCGGTTCAGCGGGCTTTACTTCCGCTTTCTTTTTCTTTCCGGTCGCTCCGGGTTTTATCAGTTCGGCCCTAGCTGCTGCCGCCTCAGCAATCTTCTGTTGCTTTCTCTCCTGCAGCTTCTTGGTTTGTTCCTCAAGGAACGCTATTCGAGCCAAAGCGGAATTAACCTGTTTTATTCTAGCCTTAAGGTGTTTTAGTTGAGGATCTTTGTTCATCCGGGTTTGATCAAAACCCTGTTCAGAAAGGGTTTTGCGTCTTATTTCCGATTGCTGGTGAAACCTAGCTTTTTGTTCCTCTCTTGTATTCAAGCTCTTTGATGGCATATTAATCCTCTGCTCAGCGTTAATTTATCAAACCGATATTGTGTTTTGGCTGGGGTGGGAGGATTCGAACCTCCGAATGCGGATTCCAAAGACCCGTGTCTTGCCACTTGACGACACCCCAGCAGGGGCCCAATGTTCAAAAACATGAAACCAGAGCCTAGTCTATCGTTACACCCTTTTTCACAGGCCTCGTCAGTATAACTCTCCATGATTTCGGAAAATCCGAAAATTGTGAATCATGAGTTTCTCTATCAACGAACCCAAAGACAGTAGGACCACTACCGCTCATTAACGGAGTTTCAATCCCTACGCCTCGCAACGCGCCCACCACTGAGGAAATTGAAGGATGTAGACGCTCCGCCACTGTTTGCAAATCATTATATAGGAAGGATCGCGGGTCGCTGCTTTCCCTATATAATCTTCGCAGAATACCTGGTCTCATTTCTCCTGTCAAGGTTTTAGAAACCTCTCCGAAAATCCTTGCGGTAGAAACTGGAAATCCAGGATTAACCAATAATATGTCATCAGATTGCTCTATGAAAACACTCGTTAACTTCTCACCTATACCCTCTCCGATTGCGGCGCCACCATGGAAGAAAAATGGGACATCCGCGCCGATAGCCGCAGTAAGCGGAATTATCGCATCGAGATCCAGCCAATCAAGATCAAACAAGTTCTTTATTCCGAGTATTGTCGCAGCGGCGTTAGAGCTTCCACCGCCTAATCCCGCCGCTACCGGTATTTTCTTGCGCAACTCTATTTCAACGTCAAACCTCCTGCCGGATAACGTCTCCAGCCATTTGAGCGCCTTGAAGATAATATTGTCATCCGTCTGAAGTTCAGGAACTCCAATTACTCGCAGTCGTGTACCGGTATCCGCTTGTTTCATCACAATTTGGTCAGCGATATCGATTTCCTGAAACAGGGTCTCAATTTCATGGTAACCGTCAAGCCTTTTCCCGAGCACCCGAAGAAACAGATTGATTTTGGACGGGCTACGAAGGCGAATACTTTTCATCGGACTTTCCTTGTCATACCGACCGGAAACTGTGCTAAAAAATCTCTATGTCGACCTAAACTAGTGACGAGACCATCAAAAAGGTCTATATTGTACCTCGATTGGACATTCAGCTTACGACATTAGTTCTACCAATGACCTGATTCAATTTGCAGCTCAAAAACCTTTTAGAATTCTAACAGTTTGAAATCTTACCAAACGGCATGTCTGGGAGGAAATTATATTTTGGAGCGTCTCCTAAAACTAGGCAATAGAAGTGTGCGCATCACTGCCCCCAAAAATGTTCGCGAGTCCGGAGACCGGATTTCCTTCTGGTGGGGAGTCACTACGGCTTCAATCAACCTGACTCGACAGATTCTGGATGGAGATGACCTGACAGGCAAGAAAGTATTGGAACTGGGTTGTGGGCTTGGATTGTCAGGAATCGGCGCACTAATAAAGGGAGCGGATGTGACATTCAGCGATTATATCCCGGAGGCATTAGAATGCACAGCCCGAAATGTCAGCATGAACGCTTTAGACTCAAAACGGGCCGAATTTCTAAGTCTTGATTGGGAAATCCCCGTAAAAGTCCCGCAGTTCGATTTGATTATTGGCGCGGAAATCATATACGATTATTTCTTTCACAGTTCTTTGATTCGATTAATGGAACAGGCCTTAATCCCTGGTGGTCGCATTCTGTTGGCAGACAGAAAGCGACTTGTAGTCGAACGTTTTGTAGGTCGGCTCTTGTCCCGAGGCTTTGTTTGTAAAGAGGACCTTTCCACCTTCCACATAGGTGGCTTCCCAAAACAGGAAATCACCATTTTCGAGATCACTCGCTAGTCATTATATC
>JACWAG010000477.1 GCA_014874425.1 Syntrophaceae bacterium
GGAAAGACTGGCTTCGCTTACAACCCAAAGAATGCCGGAGACATGATCTATGTGTTCCTTTCGCTTCGCAAGATACCCGAACTTGAGGATTTGAAGACCAAGCCCACCATCAAGGTGGAAGATGTGGAGGATGTTATGCATAGGGTAAAAGAAGGTGAAATTAAGAGTGATCCACCCTTACGCATATTGAGGATAAACGATCCGTCAGAGGTGCTTGGCTTCACGGTAAACATAGACGGTTGATAATGTGCTTGACATAGATTTACCTTGTAACTTATAAATACAAGGTTGCTTGGGGCTGTAGCTCAGTTGGGAGAGCGCTTGAATGGCATTCAAGAGGTCGTCGGTTCGATCCCGTCCAGCTCCACCAAAGATTGGTTTAAATATCGCCAAGTTGGCTTATGCTAGCTTGGCGATTCGTTTTTGTGGACGCTTTGTTGAATGATTTAGTGAATTCTAATTAACACCAATATTGGAGATTTTGATTTGAAAAGACTGAGAATTACCCTAATAGCGCTTTTGGCAATTCTTTTGCTTTCAACGGCCACCTTCGCTAATGACAAATTTAGGTTCGCTGTTTTCTCAGACACTAGGGGGAACCTAATTACCAAATCGTGCTTGGACGATAATGCGGGAGTTTCGTCAATACTACCTTTAGTTCGGGACCATGTCCTAAAAATTAACGAAACTATGCCGATTCAGTTGGTCCTTTTCCCTGGGGACATGATTACAGGCTATTTCCCTCGCGATGCTGGTTCGACATCAGAATGCAACAGGATTCAACTGAGCAAATGGCGAGAAGTGATGAAACCGCTATTGGAAAAAGGGATTCTGGTTCGAGTAACAGTAGGGAACCACGAAGTCGGCACGTTCGATCCTACGAAAGAAGATGTTAGTTGTGGAAAACATGGTCGGCCGTATTTGCCGTCATACGCCAACTTTCAGGTCTTCAAGGACATTCTAGGGGATATGTTGGGAGAAGGCAATGGTCCCAGATCAGATCTAGGACTTACGTATTCGTTCGATGTTGATGGTTGTCACTTCGCTGTCCTCACATCATACAACATGTATGAGAATAATTCATTTTCCAATGAGACCATCCAATGGCTTGATAATGATTTAGAGACTGCACGCGACAAAGGATACAAACTTTTTGTAGCTTCGCATCCTCCAGCATTTCCAGGTGGTGGGCACACATGGGATTCATTACCGTTTTTTGACCCTACTTACACCTGTTCCGATTATTCAGGAATTGATCGTCGTAAAGAAAGGGACAGATTTTGGAACATGCTAAAAAAACACGGAGTTATAGCCTACTTCTGCGGTCACGAACACAATACCCAAATCCAGTTGGTGGATGGTTGCTGGCAGGCTACGATAGGCGGTTTAACTTCAAAACTCTACAAACTTAACGGGGCTGAAGGCGATACTCAACGCAATTTAATTTTGTATGACGGGCGTTTTCAAAACCCCAAGGCTTCTGTGAACTGGCCCTGGGATGAAAACAACAAACAAAGCCATTGGGGATGGGCGCTGGTTACAGTTGATGGCCAAAGTGTCACCATGGACATTTATGGAACAGCCAAACGACCTGAGTCTGTCAATGACTTCAAGATACTGAAAACCTTTATTCTCTGGGAAAAAGACAAGCGGTGAACTGGTTCCTGGAGAGGCAAAAGGAGGCCCCATTGGAAGTTAAGCTTAGGAAAGCAGGGAATATTTTAGTTGTGTCCATATGCGGTTATTCATAATTTTGTTCCAGTTATTGAACTCTCTTTAGTCGAAAGCAATGCTAACGGGATTCCTGTTAACAATAGCAGACCACTCAGCACAAATAGAGGCAAGTAACCGTAACTATACAAAACCAGACCGCCCAAGAATGGTCCTAGTGTAAAACCGGCCTGAAACATTTCTGTTGCAAGATTGGCGTTCAAGCCCTTAAATTTCGGTGCGGAAACATCGAAGATGAACCCGTTTATTACTGGTAGAATTACACCCCATCCCAAACCCAAAACCAGTCCGAGACTATAAAAACCAATAGGGGTAGTCACAATCCCTATCAACATGTAGCCAAATATTAGCAAAATAAGTGACACCAGAAGTGAGATCTTTTTGCTGATTTTATCAAACAAGTGGCCAGCGAAAACTCTTACCGCCATTTCGGTAAATGTTGAAACTAGAAAAAAATAACCTGGGTTAGAAATCCCCACTTTCTCACCGAAACCTTTTAGATAAAAAAAGATTGTAGTGAAGGATGTCCACACAATTAGATTTATGGCAAGTAGCGACCAGATTCGTTGATCCCTAAGATTTACGCTAATTTCACTAATGCTTAATGCGCTTTCTCCATGAGGATCTGCGGACCAGGAAGCTTTTAACAAAGCAATTAGAGGTAAATTGATCAACATCAATGCGGCTGATATATTTATCACCCCATCAAATCCTTCAAAATAGCCTGTCAATGGTTTCAGTAATGGTGGAATTAAAGCAAACGGCAAGAGAGAAATGACAGATAAAAGTCCGAAAGCCTGGGCGCTCCTATCCTTGGGGATAACAGACACGAGCTTGGTAGTAGCAGATGTGCGCATCACAACGTATGCCGCTCCGTGGATCATACGTGTGATCGTCATACTCCAAAATCCGGTGGCAAAATTATAAAGAGTTAATGAAGCAATCAAGAAACAACAACCTGTGAACATCCACTTCCTTGAATTCTGAACAGTAACAAATGGACTCACTAAGGGCCGTACAGTCAATGCCGTAAGTGAAAATGCGGCTATAAGGAACCCTATCCATATGGAGGGTATAGGAAGAGTTGACAAATAATCATGGAATTCAAAAAAAATTGCGAGATTGCAATAGGTGAAAAAAGCTATTCCGTTTAAAGCTATGAATTCCCGGTTTAAGAGACCTTTCGGTTGAGTCATGACAAAATGATTCCTGATGCTTGAATTACTATATTAGCACGCAATTCAGCCTCCTTTGGATGAGATCAGCCCTAGCCGCCATTTAAGATTCAGCCTGTTGAAAATCAGTTCGGATAGCTGGTCTAGCTCATTTCGTCAGGTCGGACTGCAGTCGTCTCTACCAGATTCCCCTTAGTGTATCAACTGAAGTTATGATGACTTACGCATGGAAAGGGTTGTCTGTAGGTACTGTTCAAATAGGACAAGATTGGACTCTGGCCTCACCAAAATACTTTCCCAAAACAAGGTGTCCGGGAGGCGATGGACAAACGGGCCTGGGGCGACATAAACTGCTACAGGCCCGAATAAATATGAAAAATCTCTATTAGACCTTGAGTTCCGGAAAGTTCAAGAATTGGTCCAGGATCGCAGGATTAGCCAAAGCGTCCCTATTTGTAACGGGCTTCCCTTCAATGATATTCCTGACAGCGAGTTCCACCTTTTTTCCATTCAAGGTGACAGGGATGTCTTCAATCGGGAGTATAAGCGCCGGCACATGCCTTGGTGTTGTATTCTCTCTAATGGTTTTCTTTATTTTTTGTTTTAGCGCTTCATCCAGGACTACCCCAGCGGCCGTCTTAACAAACAGCAGCACTCTTACGTCGTTTTCCCAATCCTGACCGACGACGATGCTATCGGCAATTTCATCCAGAGATTCCACCTGTCTGTATATTTCAGCGGTGCCTATTCTAACCCCAGAAGGATTCAGCGTGGCGTCGGATCTGCCGTAGATCTTGACTCCCCCATGTTCTGTTATTTCTACATAATCACCATGATGCCAGACCTTGGGAAATACTGAAAAATAGGCCGAGCGATATTTCTTCTGATTGCTATCTTTCCAAAAACATATGGGCATGGACGGAAATGACGCTGTGCAGACTAATTCCCCCTGCTGCCCCAGCACTGGTTTGCCGTAACCATCGAATGCCTGAATTTTCATGCCCAAGCCACGGCACTGCAATTCCCCTTCATATACAGGCAGTATAGGACAACCGAGGGCGAAACACGAAACGATGTCAGTCCCACCGGATATAGAGGCTAAATCAATATCTTCCTTTATGTCTCGATAAACGTACCGGAAACTTTCTTCCGCCAGGGGTGAGCCTGTTGAGCACATCAATTTAAGTGCCGAAAGATCATATTGTTCTTTCGGTTTCAGTCCGGCTTTTTCAATACCGGATATATATCTTGCGCTGGTCCCAAAGATCGTCATCTTTTCTTCTTCAGCCAGCTTGAAGATTGCGCCTGGGTCAGGATAGAAGGGGGAACCGTCAAAAAGGATCACTGTGGCTCCCACCGCGAGGGCGCTCACGAGCCAGTTCCACATCATCCAGCCGCAGGTGGTGAAGTAATATGTATTGTCCTCACGTTTAAGATCGCAATGTAACAAGTGCTCTTTGAGATGCTGGATTAGGGTCCCGCCAGCGCCGTGTACCATGCATTTTGGTAGGCCGGTGGTCCCGGATGAATACATGATGTAGAGCGGATGATCAAACGGGAGTTGTTCGAATGTTATCGACAATCCCTTTTCCTTTGACATGAAATCTTCAAGAAGGATTGCGTTTGGAATCGCGCCTACATCTGGATTTTCCTGGGTATAAGGGAAAACCACGACCTTTTGAATGCTGGGTAGCTCTTTGATAATTCCCGCTATCTTTCCAAGACAATCATGGCTCTTCCCATTGTAATAATAGCCATTAGCCGTGAACAGTATTTTAGGTTCTATCTGTCCAAAACGATCGAGAACACCCTTGATACCAAAATCAGGCGAGCACGAAGACCAGATCGCGCCAATACTGGTGGTAGCCAGCATTGCTATTACGGTCTCGGTCATATTGGGGACATATCCTGCGACTCGGTCTCCTACAGTCACCCCAGCGGCTCTCATGGACGCCGCCAAACGGGCCACAGCGTCGTACAATTCGGCGTAAGTTATTTTACGGACAGGTAAACCCTCACCCTTAAATGCCAGCGCCACCTGATCATCCCTAAATCTGAGAAGGTTTTCCGCAAAATTAAACCTAGCGCCTTGAAACCACTTGGCGCCGATCATTTCCGGAGAATCTTCCAACACTTTTTTATAAGGCTGGGACGCAATTATATCGCCAAACTCCCAAACGGTTGCCCAGAAATTTTCCCGACAATCGATCGACCATTGATAGAGTTCATGAAAATTCGATATCGACAGGGTGTACTTTTTATTCACCTTGCCTATAAAACTCATGATGTTCGAGTTTTTTACACGGTCTGCCGAAGGAATCCAAAGTGGCTCCATGTATTAATCCTCCCTTAGCTTGTAGGTGGCTTTCTCGGGCCATGAAGCCGGAATGTTTTGGCCGGGCGCTTCCCCAAATTTCTTTTTTAACTCGCTCAGGCCTCTTCTCTTGTATTCAAGACGAGGTTCTTTGGGAATTCTGCGGTTCAAGATCGACTCTGAACGTAAACGCCGACCAATAGTCTTTTCCATCATGGTCCCCAAGTCCAGCAAGCGGTCGACATCAATGCCCGTATCAATACCCATTTCGTCCATCATTACCGTCATGTCTTCAATGCACTGCAAACCCACTACGTTTGGGTCTCTGTAGTAGTATGAGCCAGTTCCACTCACTGGAACACGATCAAGAAAATTGGCCGGTTGGCCTCCCAAGCCTCCTAAAGTAGCTTCAAAAATCTCAATGCCTGCCTGCAATGCGGCCAGGCAATTTGCGGTTCCCCAGCCGCGGGTAACGTGAAAATGCGCTATGTGCAACTTCGGGTCAGGGATTTCATTTAGAATCATTGAATAGTACTTGTAGACCTGATTTGGGGGTGCGCTTCCATCATGATCCGCGTGTTCGATATCATATGCGCCGATGTCCAGCCATCGCTTGGTAAACTCTACAGCGTCTTCCAACTTGGTGGGACCGGAAATGGGCGATCCCCATATCGTGGAAACAGTGCCATTCATCTTGATTCCGACATCTTTTGCCTTTTCAATACAACGTTTGGCTTCTTCCCAATATGCTGGAAGTGTTGTTCCGGAGTTTGCGAAATGATGTTCTTCATCCGTTGAAACCATCATGAGTATGCGGTTTGGCCCCCATCCTTCCTTTCTTGCAGCAATTGCCCTATCAACGGCTTTCTCCCTGATGGTGATGGCTGTGAGTGTGATGTCGTCCCAATTTACTCCGGCGCGAGAAAGTTTTTTTGAGTTTCTCAGTTTCTTGAGCAATTCGTCCGCATCCTTGAACTGAGGCATCGACAGAGGGTTCCCCAGATTGGTTACTTCCAGATGCTTGATTCCGCACAGGATCAATTCTTCAAGATAAAAAAGCTTAGCTTCCGTAGGAATCCAGATTTCTTCGTGCTGGAACCCATCGCGAACCGTTATGTCATTTATCTGAACTTTTGCTGGATAATTCAGTTCGTGAACACCCATTCGTAATCCTCCCTTATTCCCCGGTATATACAGGTTTTCTCTTTTCTCTGAAGGCGGTTAGGCCCTCTACTCGATCCTTCGTCGGAATAGTGACCGCATACGCGTTGGATTCTATGGCAAGTCCAACAGGAAGACTGACTTCTATGCCTTTGTTTATGGCGTACTTGGCTTGCGCCAATGCGACAGGTCCATTCTTCGCAATTTCACCGGCGATCTCAAACGCCCGTTTCATAAGGTCTACGGGTTCGATCACTTCGAGGAAAAGGCCATATTCAAGACCTTCCTCGGCAGTGATTCTCCTTGCCCTGAAAATCATTTCCTTAGCCCTGGCTATTCCCACAATCCTGGGTAGACGCTGCGTGCCGCCTGCTCCAGGAATTATCGCAAGAGAAGTTTCGGTAAGTCCTACAATGGAAGTGCTTGAGGCGATTCTAATGTCACAGGCCAGCGCCAGCTCCAGGCCACCACCAAAAGCATAACCATTAACAGCGGCAATAACCGGTTTAGGGAATTCTTCTACAGACGTAAACAAATCACGAATTGTCCGGATATAATATCTGACCTCATCCGGGGTCATACCTGCGCGTTCCTTCAAATCGGCCCCTGTGCTAAAAGCGTTCTTTCCTTCGGTCGATCCTGTAATGACGACGGCTCTTATTGAGCCGTCAAACGCAATTTCGTTTATCGTTGATTGGAAAGTCTCAAGAAGAGGCATGTTGAAGCAGTTTAACGCGTTGGGCCGATTGATGGTCAAAATCATCACACCATCACGTGCCTCTTTGAGAAGGGCGCTATTTTCAGCCATATGTTGTTCCTCCGTAGCTAAAGTGGTGACAACAATCGGATATAGCGGGACGCTCATACCCGCTAGGGCCCGTGTTCTCACTGGTCTCTAAATTCTGGTTTTCCAGAGACTTAATTTGTCAGGCTATTAATTGCGCACTGGGAGATAATCTCCACCTTATTAAAGGCGCAATTAGTTCATTATAGTGAACTGCTTTTGCCAAAGGTCAAAAGTAATTTGTTCGAGTTGTAAGACCTCATTACTTTACCAACGGTAAATAATATCAAAAAAAAGACTTGACCCGAACATAAAAAAAAGAAAGGTCTAACTAGAAGAAAGTTCAGGATGAAATTCAAAAACATTAGTCCTATAACATTTTTCGTCTTGACTTTTCAACACCAGATTCTTCATGATTGACACATTAATGACTCATCGATTTAATCTACAATCAAATCATATGAAAAATTTCAGTCGCTGCGGCCAAAGGCCGTACAGCGACGATCAAGTAGTGGTATGGCTGTTTATTTCAATACTGCCGGTCGTGAATTCATGAAATTTCATGGTCCGCGTTTATTTGATGACATGAGTTTGACAACGTGTCAGAGCCATGGGAAACCACTCTTCCCGGTCTCTATAAATTCAAAACTGGTTTTTTTATTCGAGAAATATTGCGTGGCGTCGTCGAGTCAACCTTAGGTTGATCATAACGGCTATTTTTGGTAGAGTATAACCCTCATCTGCAGTTGGGTGTCCCCGTCGATTAGGCATGACGGGAATCCGTACTTTTTTGCTAAATTATTGCTACCCAAAATAGTTTGTTCCGTCGCCAAGACGCTCAATTTGTTTCATGCGATTCGCAAAGGGGATATTGAATGTCGGAAGTCATACTTGAGGCGAAGAACATTTTTCTATCGTTCCATGGAGTGGCCGCTCTAACCAATGTCAGTTTTCAGGTGCATAGGGGTGAGATCTTTTCGATCATTGGTCCTAACGGCGCGGGTAAGACCTGCATGATGAACTGCGTTAACGGCTTGTATCACCCTAAAAAGGGCCAACTTTTCTTCAAAGGTGTGGATATGAGTAAATATTCGCCGCATCGACGCGCTTCCATGGGCCTATCGAGAACGTTTCAAAAAATAGAATTGTTCGGCGGTATGACGGTCCTCGACAATATTCGTCTCGGCCGACATCTGCATCTAAAATCGGGTTTATTAAGTTCATGTATGTACTGGGGACGAACTTCCCGAGAAGAAATCGAAACCAGAAAATTTATTGAAGAAGAAATTATAGACCTTCTCGAAATTGAAGCGGTCCGAAATGAAGTTACTGGGATGCTTCCGTATGGTCTCCAGAAGAGAATCGAATTAGCGAGGGCACTGGCTGTAAAACCGGAGCTTATTCTGCTGGACGAGCCTCTAGCCGGTTTGAACCTCGAAGAAGTCGAGGATATGGCTCGTTTTATTATAGATATAAATGAAGACAAGCGTTGGAATATCACATGTGTTTTGGTTGAACACGATATGGGAGTCGTCATGGACCTGTCGGATCGTGTAATGGCCTTAAATTTTGGCGTGAAAATTGCCGATGGCACGCCGGCGGAAATCCAGGAGAACCCGGAAGTTATTAAGGCCTATCTCGGCGAGGTGGAGGATCTGTATGTCAGCCGCAGATGATCTGGGTTTCAAGAGCGAAATCGAAATTACAAGAGACCTTACTTTACCTAAGCTTTTTGTCACTCAGGCAAAAAGATTCGGTGACTCCAAAGTGGCCATGAGGGAGAAGGAATATGGTGTTTGGCTCCCAGTCACGTGGACTCAATACCTTGAGAAGGTGAAGCAAATAACCCTGGGACTTGTGTCGCTTGGACTTGAGAGAGGTGACAAGGTCATCATGATCGGCGACAACAGACCTGAAGCCCTATGGACTGAAATGGCCGCTATGTGTGGGGGCGGTGTTGGGGTCTGGTTATTCCAGGATTGTTTGATGGACGAGGTAAAGTACATAGTTGATCATTCTGACTCCAAGTTTTACGTTGCTGAAGGCCAGGAAGAAGTCGACAAAGCCCTTGCGATACGTGATGAATGCCCGAAATTGAAAAAAATAATTTGGGACGATCCCAAAGGCATGCGTCATTACGATGATCCCATGCTGATAAGCCTTGAAGAAGTCATGAGGCTCGGGAAAGAGCGCATGGCTAAAGATCCCAATCTTTTTGACGAACTTGTTTCCACAGGGAAAGGCGACGACATTTCTCTTTTGTTTTACACATCAGGAACCACGTCTTTGCCTAAGGGAGCGCTGCTGACACATTACAACATGCTCACAATGGGGCAAAACCTCATGATGGTTGACCCTTGTCTCCCTGAGGACGATTTCGTTTCTTACTTACCGTTTGCATGGATTGGGGAACAGATGATGTCGATCTCGTGTGGCCTGCAGATCGGTTATACCATTAACTTCCCTGAAGAGCCTGAAACCGCACAAAGTAACGTGAGGGAAATTGGTCCTCACGTCATGTTCGCCCCGCCCAGACTCTATGAGCAGTTCACCAGAACTGTCCAAGTCAAGCATTTGGACGCAACTTGGCTAAAACGTAATCTTTACACCCTTGCAATGAAGATCGGGTATCATACCGCTGAATTGGAATTTGAAAAGAAGCCTGTACCCTTTCACTGGAAGATTTTGCGGTCGCTGGCGGAATGGACCATGTTTTCCAAGGTACGAGATCAGTTAGGGTTAAGTCATGTGCGACACGCCTACACGGGTGGCGCAGCCATGGGACCTGATCATTTTCGTTTCTTCCATGCAATTGGAGTTAATCTTAAGCAAATTTATGGCCAAACGGAAATAGCGGGAATTTCGGTTGTCCATCGGGACGGTGACATAAAATTTGATACTGTTGGGACACCGATACCTAATACGGAAATAAAAATAGGGGAAAATGACGAGATCCTGTCAAAAAGTCCCTCAGTCTTCGTAGGTTATTACAAGGCGCCGGAGGAAACGGCAAAAGCTCTCATCGATGGATGGCTTTATTCAGGGGATACCGGGTTCATAGATGATGATGGTCATTTGGTGGTCTTTGATCGATCCAAAGACATAATGATCCTGAATGACGGCCGCAAATTTTCTCCGCAGTTTCTTGAAGCCAGGCTGAAATTTAGCCCCTATATCAGAGAGGCTCTAATTGTTGGTAACAAAAGGCCGTATGTGACCGCAATCACATGTATTGATTATAACACGGTTGGAAAGTGGGCGGAGGACCACGGGATAAACTACACTAGCTACACTGAATTGGGCCAGATTCCTCAAGTTTATGATTTGATCATGCGGGCCATTTTGGAAGTTAACAAATCCATCCCGGAAGCGGCCAAGATTCACAGATTCGCCAATCTGTACAAGGAATTTGACGCTGATGATGATGAACTGACTCGAACCAGGAAAATCCGTCGAGCATTTGTTGAAGATAGATACAAGGAAATTATCGAGGCTATGTACGACGAAAAAGAAATAATGCACATGGACACGACTATTACATATGAAGACGGCCGGGTCTCGAAGATCAAAGCCGACATTCGACTTCAGAGTGTTAAAGGAGGGAGTAGCAAATAAATGGAACTCTTTCTTCAATTAATAGTTACCGGGGTAATGCTCGGGTCTATCTTTGCTCTGGTCGCGTTGGGTTGGGTGCTAATCTACAAGTGTTCCGGGGTCTTAAACCTTGCAATGGGCGAGTTGACGATGATTGGCGGTTACGTTTGCCTTGCCTTTTATCAAAGATTTGTGACCATTATGCCCATTAATTACGCATTCATACTTGCTCTGATTGGCACGATCTTCGTAGGGCTGATCCTGGGGTTGCTTACTGAGCGGATCTTTCTAAGAAAAATGATAGGGCAACCAATACTAGCGGTCATCATGGTGACAGTTGGGCTGTCTTTCTTTTTCAAAGGCATGGTGTTTATGATTTGGGACACCGACACGCAGGTCTTTCTACCTCGGGTCTTTTCAATAGAGCCGATAGTGGTCGGAGGCATTGCTGTCGGTGCTGTTTACCTCTGGAGTTTCATTGCGGCCATGATCCTGATGGTCGTTTTTATATGTTTCTTTAAGTA
>JACWAG010000478.1 GCA_014874425.1 Syntrophaceae bacterium
CGTTTTCCGCTTCCAGGTTTTCGTCCAATTCAGGCCTGACATAGATCAATCCCAAAAATACGGGTGACGCCATAGTGAGTGTTTTCTCTTTTTCGATTGCGATCCGAAGTTCTTTCAAGGAATGATCGTAATGATCTTTAAGAGCCGTCTTGTTCCTGATCACCAGGCCAACATCATCACCCCTCGACTCCCTGTCCGCAAGTGTTATCAAGTCACTGTCAAGCTGGAGTATCAGGAATTCAAGGGATTGAGCGCCATATTTCTCCTTTATGTTCGCCTGTCTGTTTCGTTCGGTTTCGAGCTCTAACTTGTAATCCTCAAGTGTCGGAATGAGTGTTGTCAACATCTTCATTTTGAGGGATTCAAGGTCAAAAGCAGGTATAATCAACTCAGTAGTGTCGGCGCTCGTGTTCGCAAGGTCCCATAGGAAAGCTGGATTTACGGGTCGAACCTCATTGGTGTCCTCATCATAATACATTGCGAATAGCCGTTTTCCCGCAACCTGTCCTACCCCGTCAACTATCTCGGTTTCATAGAAAAACACCAGTCCATGAAGTTTGCCGTCAGGATCATAGAAAACAGCGCCCTGACTCGCAGCCATAGTAAGGTTTTTCTCAACCCATAACAAAGCGACTTCGAAAACCGGATGACCAAACGACACAAACTCCGAATCAGGGGTTTTGAACGCCACATCCTTGGAAAACGTCACCCTGGGATAGGCCCTCGACACAGACCCATAACGTCTCTTGAATGAGTCTTCATCTCCGAGATTTCGGAATTCCGCAGGCACACCGTCTAAAGATATCAGGCCGTCTTTTCTTGACTTGATCTTACCACCAACAAGCTCAAACGCCTTCTTGAAAAAGGCCTCAGTATATTCCGGGATCAGCCTTGATTCCCGCGCCCGTTGTGCAAGTTCCTTGATCTGCGTGTAATCTATGTAATGGGTTGCAAGGCTGTCGCCCAGGTTCTCCCTGACTTTGGCGATGTAGTCTTCATCCACCACTATATCCATTTCAGCGAGTATTTCTTCCAGACTACGGGCGTTGGCCGCAGCTTCGATCAGTATTTGCGATAGATTTTTGCCATACAGAACTTCACTCAAGACATCGAATACCTTATCGCTGCCGAGAGCTTTTTCGATCTCTTTCATTTTGTCGAACAAGCGCTTTAACACTGCGCCTTCACGGGTGTCTACCGCCACCATATTAAAAACAAAGACTTCCTGAGTTTGGCCGTATCTGTGAATACGGCCCATTCTCTGTTCCAGACGATTCGGGTTCCAGGGGATGTCATAATTAATCATCAGATTGCAGAACTGGAGGTTAATACCTTCGCCCGCAGCCTCGGTTGCAATCATAATCTGTGTTTCATTTCGGAAGCGTCACTCTTCCTCTATGCGGTTTTCGAGCCCCATACCGCCATGAATCGTATTAGCTGCGTAACCCCATGACTGAATGCGCTTGTATAGGTATTCGAGAGTGTCTCTTGATTCCGTGAATATCAGGATCTTCTTACCGGGATAGCCGTTATTAAGATTTTCCAGTGTAGATTTCAACTCACTCAGTTTTATCTCTGAATCGCTGTCTATGATGTTCCTGGCTTCAACGATGAGCCCCTCAAGAGTACCTATCTCTTTCTGAAGTTCCTCACGGTTTTCAGCCACACTGAGTGTCTCCCAAAGCTCTTCCTCTTTCCAGCGATCCTCTTCAGTCGAATCTTCTATGGCCTCAAAGTCGAAGGTCTTTACATCCTTGTTCGATCCATTCTGAAAGTTGACCAGGAGTTCAGTAAGACGCTTTTTTCTTCTCTCAAGGGATCGCCATACGGCATAAACGCTCGAAGCGAACCGCCGTTGAAGAATAACCAGGGCAAACGCGACGTTCCTCCTCTTATCTTTCGACAAAGCCTTGTTGTATTGGGTGTGCACATAGGCTGACAGCTCGTTGTAGAGGTCTTTTTCCAAAGGAGAGTCGGCACCCAAGTCGAATGGGACAGTATCAACATGCCGTGGCAGGAACAGTGGCTCTCCCTCAAAATTCTTTAGGTCCTCTTTGAGTCTCCTAATAAATAGGGGATTGTCCCGTTGCGAGATGGAATCTTCGAGCATTTCAGTATTGGCGAAGAACCCAGGTTGTAATAAATCTAGAAACAACCTGAAGTTTTCAGGATCACCTCTATGGGGCGTGGCTGTTAAAAACAGCATGTGGACGCCGATCCTGGATAAGGTTTCCCCTAACCTGTATCTTCCTGTTTTTGATGTCTTGTCACCGTAACGGTAGGCGCTCATTTTATGGGCTTCATCAGCTATTATCAGGTCGAATTGTGTGGCGGATAGTGAAGGAAGAATATCGTCCCTTTTGCAGAAATCGATAGACGTGATTATCTGGTTTTCCCTGTCCCAGACATTTTCTCCATACGTCATGTCCATTAAGCTGCGGTCTATGACCACGAACTTTTCTTCGAACCGGTCGTTCAATTCACGACGCCATTGGTCCTTCAGATGGCCCGGAACAACTATGAGAATACGATTTACCAGCCGCCTCAGTTTGAGTTCCTTGATGATCAGACCTGCCATAATGGTCTTACCAGCCCCGGGATCATCAGCAATCAGGAATCTTATTCGAGGCAGTTTCAGGACATAGCCATAAACAGCCTCCACCTGATGAGGTAATGGATCGACCTTGGATGTGTTTACAGCGAGTAAAGGATCATATAAATCGGCGTAACGGTAGCGTTTGGCCTCAAGGGACAAAAAGACATGTTGCGGATCAGCCCCAAAAAGCTTATCGACCTTGGATATCTTGGCGTCCTCCAGGTCGGCCTGTTTTATAAGCTGGTCGATGTGTTTTCGGGAACGAACGGTTACAGCGATCAGTTTGACGTAATCACCAAGATTTTCGACGAGTTTGACCTCAATGGGTC
>JACWAG010000479.1 GCA_014874425.1 Syntrophaceae bacterium
CATAAAGGCCCCACTACCTTTGTATACAGAAAGTGGCGGGATTACGGCCGCTCCTATCACCCCACAGGAACCGCAGCCCGCCGCACAGACGCCTGGACCTCCGCCTTCGGCGTATCCCAGGTAGTAGTAATAACCCAGGATTTGCTAATGAAAATTGCTGTGGCGCTCAGCGGTGGAGTTGACAGCGCTTGCTCGGCGCTCATGCTCAAAATGGCGGGACACGAAGTCATTGCCCTGCACATGAAGCTTACTCCAGGACACCATGACACGTGGCCGAAAGCTAAATCAGTCGCGGATTTTATTGGCGCTCCCATTTATCTGGTAGACCTCACCGAACCATTCCGTGGCCTTGTAATTGATTATTTTGTTTCCGAATACGCTTCCGGACGCACTCCCTCTCCATGCCCACGATGCAATCGAAAAATAAAAATGACGCTCTTGCTCGAACGGGCCCTTGAACTCGGCGCAAACAGGCTCGCCACAGGTCATTACGCCAGGATCTTTCGTAGACACGCTGGATTTGGCCTGCTCAAAGGAATAGACCACATTAAGGACCAATCATATTTTCTGTTTATGCTCAATCAGGCCATACTTTCAAAAATGTGCTTTCCGGTTGGCGAACTGACCAAAAATGAAGTCCGCGATATCGCAAAGAGCCACAATCTCCCGGTTAGCCTGACCGAAGAATCCCAGGAGTTGTGTTTTGTGCCCAACACCATGTACACTGATTTTCTCGTGGAACACGGACTTAAACCCAAAGAGGGGCCGATTGTGGACATCAATGGTCACGTTGTCGGAAAACACAAGGGCATAATGTTTTATACCGTCGGACAGCGTAAAGGTCTTGGGGTCTGCGGCCCTGAGCCTTCCTACGTGATCCGGATTGATCCCACTGAAAACAGGATAGTGATCGGCAAAAGGAACTCGACCTTCGTCTCAGGAATCATAATTAACCAGCTCAATTTTATTTCTGGAAACTATCCTGAAGACAGTTCCGAATTTTCAATAAAAGTGAGATCAACTTCCAAAGAAGTTCGTTGCGTGGTAGATAAAATACAAACCGATTCGCTCAGCGTCTATTTCGAAACCCCGCAATCAGGCGTAGCGCCCGGTCAGGCGGCGGTCCTTTACCATGGAGACGAACTCATAGGCGGCGGCTGGATTCAACAAAGCCTTAAATAGTAACTCCACGAACTTTCAAAGATCAGCGCTTATCCAATTGTCCCTCGCGTTTACAACGCGTAAGCTTGATCTGGCTGAATAGACAGGATGTATAATGAACCATAGTCAGTTCTCAAATCTGAAAGGCAAGGAAAAGGAACTTCAGGAAATTATCAGGCGTCTGGCAAATGACAGATCAGTCGTGGTCGCCTGTTCCGGCGGGGTTGATTCAAGCCTACTGCTACTGGAAACCGTGGACGCTCTCAGTTCTGAGCGCGTGATCGGGGTAACAGTCCATTCACCAACATCCGTACCGGATCAACTCCAGGAAACTCAGGATCTTGCGCACGCTCTCGACGTGCGGTTGATAGTTGCCCGAACAGAAGAATGTGACGCGCCGGAATTCATGGCAAACGGACCCGAACGCTGCTATCACTGCAAAAAGATACGCTACCAAGCCATTAAACGGCTACCAGGAATTGACCCAGACTCGGTTATTTTCGATGGGACCAATGTCGATGACGACCCATCCGACCGACCCGGATTCGCCGCACTAATGGAACTGGGTATCCACACTCCGCTTCGTGACGCAAACATGAATAAGGAAGATATAAGAGCTTTACTCAAAAGCGCAGGCTTTCACAAAATCGCCACCAAAGCATCCCAGCCATGCCTGGCCACCAGGATCCCACATGGCGTCCCAATAACTCTCGAAACACTAGATCGCATTCGAGCAGGTGAAATGGTCCTCAAAAGACTTGGCTTTGGTCTGTTCCGTTTACGCACTCACGGGGATTGGGCCAGAATAGTACTTGACGCCGAAGGGTTCGAAAAGATTTCATCCGACCATCCGACTAGAAAAACCATCTCCGATGAATTAAAGAAGATCGGTTACCAAATCGTTACGCTGGACCTTGACGAATATGGAGCGGCATAGCTTTAGGTGGGATAATAAAGCCCGGCTAAAAAGTCGGGCTTGAGGAAGAGATCAGGTATCAGACAGACGCCGCCAAGTTAGTTCTTTGGACCCATTTGCATCATTCCGCCCTGCATACCCATTCCGCCACCGCCGCGCATGCCCATGCCACATCCCATTCCACCACGCATGCCCATGCCACATCCACCGGGACCGCATAGCCCTGCGCCTCTGCCCATCCACACACCCAATTTTTCTCGCTGCTCAGGTGTTAACAATGAACGGATCTTTGTGCTAAACGCTCTCCTGTTGTTGCGTAATTGGTCCTGAACCGCCCAGATTTCTTCTTTTTTCTTCTGAATGGCCGCCTCGTCCTGCGGGCTCTTGGAAGCCAGTTCCATCAGATCAATCCGCTTTTGCGCCTTTTGTGAACGTAACGTTACCTGTTTCCTCAGGAATTCTGTCCTCAAGGTATTGATCTGGTCTTTTTGTTCCTTTGTCAGGTTGTCGATAGAAGCAAGGATAGGACACTGGCCCATTCCTCGGCCGAATCCACACCCAGCCCCATTACCGCAGGGCCCAAACGCAAACACTGTGGAAACTACCATCAATGTCATTGCGCCTACTAATCCAACCACCATCTTTGAGTTTCTCATTTGTTTAATTTCTCCTTTTACAATTTCTAAGATTCTCAACATTGCGTCGCGCGTCGCCTTTGTCTCTAATACCGACCAACTTGGGGAATCCCGCGCAAAGAAATTTATAAAGACAGACTGTACCCCCAAAATAAAAAACGAACTTTAAAGTTCGTTTTCAGACGCATTGTATTTATGGATTATGCGAAATGGTATCATATAATGGATCAATTACATGGGGCTCCTGCCGCTGGACAGCAGCCTTGGCCTCCTTTGCCAAAACCTCGTCCCCGCCCCATCATTCTACAGGTCCTGTGCTTCAGGAATTCAAGGAAAGCCTGTCGTTTCTCTAGCGGTAATGTCGCCATTGTCATACTGACTTTTTCCAGGATTTGGTTTTCAAGCGAGGCTCGAAGATCAATCATCTCCTTTATGACGTTCTCAGCGGGTTTCAGATCCCCTGGGTTTTGAGCTATCAGGTCCAGGACCTCAGCCCTCTTAGCGTTAAGTTCGCGCCTGGTCTTGATGATTCCCTGTTTTGCCGTTTTTGACCAAATTTGAGACATCTTTTTCATGTCCGCACTCGAGATAACAGGGCATTCTCTCGTTAATTGCGCCTCGAAATCTCCTGGTTTCCACCACCAGTGCCTCACTATGACCACACCGACGGAAATGTTGGCGAGCAAGGAGAAAATCAGTAAACCCACAAAGAACGCCTTTTTCATCGTCCGTTCTCCGATTGCCCAAAATCTATCAGCACATCAGTCAGGGATTCTCCATTATCCTGAATCAAATTTTCCAAATTGTGCGATGTGTCGTGCATGTTAAGGGTTTCAGTCAATGTCTTGCCAGCCATGTCACCTACACCAACCGCCAGGATCGCGATCAGCGCCCAAATCGGAACTTGCTTCAAAAGAGAAAAATTCCACGCGTATCCTGCCGAATTGGACTCACCAGAAATACGGACCTTTACTTTACTCGCCAGTGAGGAGTCAGCTAACGAAGGTTTCACATTCGTTAGCGCATTGTTTAAGGACACCATTTTTTCATAGGCACGCGCGCAATCAGGACATTCGGTCAAATGATCGAGCGCTTCCCTGACGGCAGGTCCATCCAAGGAGCCATCCACTAACAACGATATCCGCTTTTGGCAATCTATGTGCCTCATGGTCTGTCCCTCCATTATCTTATACATGGAACTGACACAGAACCCGCGGAAATCTTTTATCTTTCCACAAGTTCAATAAGCTTTTTTCGCGCCCTGAATATCAATGATTCAACAGATGAAACAGAAATGTCCATTACGGTCGCAATTTCATCGTAACTCAGGCTTTCCTGAGACCTTAACAACAACGCGGTCCTTTGTCGTTCAGGTAGTTTTTTCAGGGCCTTATCCATCGCGTGGTATTGTCGTTTGAGTGATAACTGTGTTTCCGCGTCCAGTGGCTCCTGGGTCAACGGGTTTGACGCAAATTCCAGTTCCGGCTCGCCCTCCTCATGATCACTGAAAAATTTGAGCGCCTTTCTCCGAAACGAACTGACGATGTTGATACTCTGGTTTCTGACGATCGTTAATAACCAGGTCTTGAAAGTCGATTTTGACTCATCAAATTTATCAAGGTTCTTGAAAGCCCGAAGATAGGACTCCTGAACAACATCTTCCGCCTCTTCATGAGACCCAGTGATAGACCTGGCGACACGGTACACCATTGTCGTATGCCGATCGACAAGCTCTCCGAAATGATGCTCGGAACCACCCCTGGCGGCGATTATTAATTCCTGGTCTGATAAGTCTTCGAAACGTCCCATAAAATTCAATTCGTATCTATTCTATAACAATTCAATTGGTCTTAAAATTGTCATGTGTCGTTTTGATCTTTCAGATCTCGTTTGGTATCCAAACGCTCTTTAAGAGTTTTTTCAAAACCTCTGTCTGTGGGATAATAAAATCTCCTACCCTTCAACTCCTCAGGCATGTGCTCCTGTTCCACCACAGCGCCCGGGAAATCGTGAGCGTATTTGTATCCCCTGCCATATCCAATGTTTTTCATAAAATTTGTCGGAGCGTTTCTTATATGTAACGGACTAGGCAGGGAGCCGGATTTCTTGATTTCTTCCTTTATATCTATATAAGCCGCTTCCAGTGAATTCGATTTGGGGGCCATCGCCAGATAAACCACAACCTGAGCCAAAGCAAGGGCGCATTCGGGAAGACCGATGAACCTGCACGCCTGATAAGCCGCTACCGTCTGCTCCAACGCCTGTGGGGCCGCCAGGCCTACGTCCTCACTGGCGAACCTCACCAGACGCCTGGCAATATATAATGGGTCTTCTCCACCTTCAATCATGCGTCCCATCCAGTAAAGCCCAGCGTCGGGATCACTATCACGAAGCGATTTATGCAATGCGCTTATGAGATTATAATGCTCCTCGCCCGCCCTGTCGTAAAGAAGGTTGCGTCTTTGGGCGGCTTCCTGCACAGTCGTCGTATCGATTTCCTTCTGACCGTTCATTTCAGAGAGGTTCGCCGCCGCTTCAAGAATGTTAAGAGTGTTTCTCGCGTCACCACCTGCAAGAGAAACCAGCAGGTCCCTAGCCCGCACACCCATAAAAAGAGCCATCTTCCCCAGACCGCGCCCCTCATCCTGTAACGCTCTGGCAATAATCGTCTCAATATCTTTCGGTCCCAAAGGATCAAGGATGAAAACCCGCATCCTCGAAAGCAACGCCGAATTGACCTCGAAACTGGGGTTCTCCGTGGTGGCCCCAATCAGTATCAGGTCTCCCTTTTCAACATGAGGAAGCAGATAATCCTGTTGCGCCTTGTTGAATCGATGAATTTCATCCAAAAACAAAATGGTTCTAGTACCTGAGAACTTAAGATCTTCCCTCGCCTTTACCGAAACTTCCCTGATTTCTTTCACGCCGGCCATAACTGCCGAAAAAGAATAAAACTTTGCTCCAGACTGATTCGCCGCTATCTGGGCGAGAGTAGTTTTCCCAACTCCTGGGGGCCCCCAGAATAGCATGGAAGACAGTCTACCCGCCTCAATAGCCTTACGCAGGGCCTTGCCTGCGCCAAGCAGCCGCTCCTGACCAACAAATTCATCCAGGCTGGACGGTCGCATACGATCAGCGAGCGGCCGCTGATTTGACGTAATGTTGACGTTCTCAAAAAGGTCCATGATGTATCTCTTTATGTTAACGGGCCGGGGGCGCATAAATAAAGATTTGAGGACCCTGCGTCACTCGTAGTGAAGGGGCCTCCGTCCCGTCGCTATCCTCAAATCACTTGTTGGATCGCTAAATGGTATGATTTCAGTTTCAGCCTATACGATTGTTCCCAGAGCATCAAGCTGTATCGGTCAGTCGTTGGAATTTAGGCTATTTCTCTAGATTTTAACCCAAAAACATGGTACTCAATTTGAATGTTTTAGTTATCTGTGCGGTGGGGCGAATATGCGCAAGGTCGGACTAGTTTTAAAGAACGGACATGCCCAGGCGTTGGCTCTAGCTGAAGAAATCTCCCATATCCTTTCCAGGGCCGGAAAGGTTACGTTAATCGAAGAACCCTTTGCCAATCTGTCTTCAAATTGGGACGTCCGCCCCACGTCCTCAATAGCTGATGAGTCTGATCTAATTGTAGCCCTCGGAGGCGACGGCACAATTTTGCGGGTTGCGGCGTTACTTAACGACAAACCTGTCCCTGTCCTTGGAGTGAACCTTGGTCGAGTCGGCTTTCTGGCTGAGATATCGCCCGAAGAAGTGTGCTCGGAAGTACAATCAGCCATTGACGGTAATTACTTGCCGGCCGAAAGAATAATGCTTGAAGCCACGCTCCCCGACAACCACAAAGTAAGACTCTTAAATGAGGTTGTAATCCATTGGAGCGGGGTAGCAAGAATTATTGATATTCTCGTGAAACTCGAGGCCACCAGAGATATCGAAATCCGCGCCGACGGGGTCATCGTCGCCACACCGGTCGGATCAAGCGCCTATTCTTATGCGGCAGGCGGCCCTCTTGTGCATCCCGACGTCGAAGCCATGCTGATCACTCCAATCTGTCCGTACTTTGGACTCACACGACCACTCATTTTGCCATCCAATCGAAAAATCGAATTGGTCATACAGCGGGGTGAAACGTTTAAAGTCACCATCGATGGCCGTACTTCATGTGATTTGAAATTGGGAGACACAATCAAAATCGAAAAATCTCCGATACCGTTTGTAATTGTGAAATCAAGAACACGAGGCTATTTCGACGCGCTTGACGCAAAACTCGGATTGGTCCGGTAAGCTAAACACAGAAATGAACCGTTGCTCTACCAAATTTGCGTATATCTACAAACCGGATAAAGCCCGACAACTGATTGTCCCAGAATCATGCTAAGGTATTTAAGAATAAATAATTTTGCTATTATCGACGAAATCGAGGTTGAATTTCAGGAAGGCTTCAACGTCTTGACCGGTGAGACCGGCGCGGGGAAGTCCATCCTGATTGGCGCCCTCGGTCTTGTCCTCGGCGCAAAGGGCGGTGGAGACATAATAAGGTCTGGGGCTGAAGAAGCCCGGGTCGAAGCCTTCTTTGAAATAGAGGACCCTAGCGTCCTGCCTGATGACCTTGAACTCGAACCAAACAGTCCCGCTGAGCTGGTGATATCGCGTCGGATTAATCTGAGCGGCCGCTCGAAATGCTCTATAAACGGACGTAGCGCCACACTGGCCATGATTGAAACCCTGGGAAACCGTCTTGTCACGGTTTTTGGCCAGCACGAAAGTCATGTCCTGCTGAATCCGGACGAACATATCGAAATACTGGACCGGTCAGCGCATCTTCAGACGCAACGGAAAAGAGTTGAACGACTCTACCATATTACCCGTAAGGCGTCTGATGAGCTGACCACACTGAAACGTAAACTTCAGGCGATGGAAGCTGAGGCTTCTGAAAACAGGCTTATGGTCCAGGAACTTACCAAAGCCAATCTTAATGTCAAAGAAGAACAAGAACTGGAACAGGAACGGGATGTCCTGAAAAAAGCTGTACAGATACGTGAAAAGGCCTACGAAAGCTATCAACGTCTTTACTCTAAATCAGGCAGCGTGATTTCAAACCTCTCGGAAATTAAGAAATGGATTCAGGGTCTGGCTTCTCTTTATCCCAAAATGGATGAAACCCTCCAAAATTTCGATGGAGCGGTTTATCAACTAGAGGATGTGGCGCTTGATTTGCGTAACGTCTCGGAGAATACTCACGATGACCCTGTAAGGCTCGAACAGATAGAAGAACGGCTCATGAGCCTCAAAAAATTGAAAAGGAAGTATGGGGGTGACATCGAGTATCTCATAAACCGTCTTCAGTCACTATCGGCCGAAGTCTCGCTGGTGATGGATTCTGAAAAGACGCTCAAAGAATGTGAAAAGCGATTTGATGACGCTCAAAGAGATTTCTTCGCAGAAGCTAAAACTCTCTCCCAAAAAAGGCGTGAGGCTGCAAGGCGCCTTGAAGTCTCCATGAAAAAGGAGCTTACCGACCTTGCGATGAGTGACGCGACGTTCTCGGTCAGATTCAAAGAGCTTGCAAAGGAAAAGTCTGGCGCTAAAGGTATTGAAAATATCGAGTTCTTCCTTGCGTCCAACCCTGGAGAAGCAGAAAGGCCTCTCGCCAAGATAGCGTCTGGTGGTGAATTGTCCCGTGTCATGCTGGCGTTAAAGGCCCTTGAAACAGAAGACGCCGAACAACAGGCCGCTACCCTCGTATTTGATGAAGTTGACGCGGGCATTGGAGGGCATACCGCCATAGCTGTAGGGGCCAGGCTCTCCAGAGTCGCAAAACGTCAACAAACAATTTGTATCACTCATTTGCACCAGATAGCCGCAAGCGCTGACAATCATCTTGCTGTCAGGAAATTCGTGAAAAAGGGCAGGACTTCTATCGAAGCCACTTCCCTTGATCGGGAAGAACGGATCAAGGAACTTGCCAGAATGCTGGGCGCGTCAGAAGACTCAGCCCCTATCCGTGAACACGTTAGAAATCTGGTAAGAGAAAACACGAAAGGGTCATGATTTGATAAGAAAAGCCTCTTTGAAAGACGTCAAAAAAATCCACGCCCTAATCTCTGAACAGGCTAAAGGCGGTCATCTGCTGGCACGCGCCATTGCAGACCTGTATTCCCAAATCCGGGATTTTTCTGTCGCTATCGATGACGATACCGGTGAAATTATAGGCTGCGGGGCCCTTCGTGTCGTGTGGGAAGACCTTGCGGAGGTCAGATCGGTCGCTGTCCAGACTCAGCGTCAAGGTAAAGGCGTTGGCAGAAAATTAATTGAGACCCTGATTGAAGAATCACGTGAATTGGGCATAAAGAAGGTTTTTGTGTTAACCTATCGTGTTGGCCTTTTTAGTAAGATGGGCTTTTCCTTAATGGATAAG
>JACWAG010000480.1 GCA_014874425.1 Syntrophaceae bacterium
AGCTTACAGAGACCTCCGCCACCTGGGCGACGAAGCTGTTAAAAGACTTGTGTAGAGCTATGCCGCGACCATGGCCTTCGGGAAGCGCAGTTTCCCACCCGGCTTTTTGCGCCGCCAATTCCAAAACAGCTCGATGCCTGGGCTGATTAGCGAGAAGGTTGCGTCGGAATTCATAACAGTTCTTGCCTGCCGCATGGGCCAGTTCGTCCATGAAACTCTCGACTACAAAAGCAGTGTGAGAATGGCCGACTGAACGCCACCACTGCACTGGCACTCCCATTTTTGTGGTGTGCAAGTCGACGATAAGGTTCGGTATCGAATATGGGATGTCTTTCGCCCCTTCAACTGATGTTTCATCAATTCCGTCGGCGGAAACCATGACTGCTTCGGAGGGCGTTCCTGTCATGATTGACTGGCCTACAATAGTGTGACGCCAGCCGACTATGTTTCCATCGGAATCTATCCCACCGACGATTCTGTCGTACCACATAGGGCGGTACCATCCCCCCCTCGTGTCGTCTTCCCTGGTCCAGACTACTTTGACTGGGACCTTTATCGCCTTTGCTACCTGAACTGCCATCACGACGAAATCAGCTTGTGGATTGCCCCTTCGTCCGAATGCGCCACCGAGAAGTGTGGTGTGAATTTTCACCTTGTCGGGATCCAGACCGGCGACCTGAGCCGCCGCGATTCGGTGCAGAGTCTGGGCCTGTGTTCCTGTCCAGATCTCACAACTGTCGGCACGCAGATCTACAACACAGTTCAGGGGCTCCATTGACGCGTGGGCCAGGTAGGGGACTTCATATGCGCTAGTCAACACTTTGGCGGCTTTCTGGAAGGCCTGTTGAGGATCTCCGTCCGTCCTCGCCACTATCCCCGGCGTTTTGCTCAGCTCTGCGTAATGTTCCCGCATGCTCTCTGTGGAAAGCGTCGCGTTCTCCCCATCATCCCAGACGATCTCGAGCGCGTCCCGCCCAACCTTGGCGGCCCAAAAGCCACTCGAGACCACAGCTACTCCTGATGGAACCAGTACCACGTCCTTGACACCGGGAACGGCTTTGGCCTTATCGGCGTTGAAGCTCACCACTTTTCCCCCGAACACGGGAGGTCGCGCAACCACAGCGACAAGCATACCGGGGATTTTTACATCAATGCCGAACACTCCCTTTCCGTTGGTCTTGTTGGGAGTATCCACGCGTTTCACCGGCTTGCCGATGATTTTGAATTCAGATGGATCCTTAAGCTGGACGTCTTTGGGCTCGGCCATTGTAGCGGCTTTGTCTGCAAGTTGGCCGTAGGTGAGATGTTTCCCGCTCGAATGGATCACCCTGCCATTCTGGGCTCGACAGCTTTCTTTGTCCACCTTCCACGTGTCGGCCGCCGCTGCGATGAGCATTTCACGAACGGTCGCCCCGACCTTGCGTAATCGTTCCCACTCGCTTGACACACTCGTGCTACCGCCAGTCCCCTGAACTCCCCATTGGGTGTGATTGTAGGATGGATCAACGGGAGCGGGTTCAACGACAACCTTGCTCCAGTCGCACTCGAGTTCTTCCGCCACTAGCATAGGCAAGGAGGTGTATACCCCCTGTCCCATTTCCGAATGGTTGACGATGATCGTAACCGTTTCATCTGAGCCGATGCGAACGAATGGGTTCAGCATGGAATTTCCTCCAGAGGTTTCAGCCACCTGACTGAACGAACGATGTTGATGATCTCGGTCATTTTTTCAGATCTCCTTCAGTCACCATCGCCGACGCTCGATGAATGGCGCTACGGATCCGCTGATAGGTCCCGCACCGACAAATGTTGTTGGACATGGCCTCGTCGATGTCCTCGTCCGATGGTGTTGGATTCTCCGCTAGAAGGGCAGCAGCGGTCATTATCTGGCCGGAATGGCAGTAACCGCACTGCGGGACATCTTCCTCGATCCACGCCTTCTGAACCGGGTGATTTCCGTCCGCGGAAAGCCCTTCGATTGTCGTGATCTCCTTTCCCACTACATCCGAAACATGAGTTCGGCAGGACCGCACCGCCTTTCCATCCACATGCACGGTACAGGCGCCGCAGACCGATATGCCGCAACCGTACTTTGTTCCGGTAAGACCAATCTCATCCCGAATTACCCACAAAAGCGGGGTATCGGGCTGGACGGCGACCGTGTACTCTTTGCGGTTAACATTGAGTTTCACCTTGAGAAAGCTCTGCTGATCAGTTGTCTCCGCCATGGATTCCGCCTCCTTGATAGTTGATTCATAATAATGACGCAGGAAATTACTATCTTTTGTGTTTAATGAATTCGCCATTGTTGTATTCTTCGAAGGCGATTCTCAGTTCATCCTGTGTGTTCATCACGATCGGTCCATACCAGGCCACAGGTTCACCGATTGGTCTACCCGATATGAGGAGAAATCTGACGGCGTCACCCTCTGTAGAGACCATCACCTGGTCGCCATCCCCAAAGAGGACCAGGCTGCGGTTGCTTATGAACGGGTTTGCTTGCATGTCAAAATAATTACTCCCCTCGATCTCATAGGAAAATGGTTTTTTTTCATTGCAGAAGCAACCTTTCCCGTCGATAACATATGCTAATACGGTGTGGCCTCGCTTGGTGGGATGAATGAATTCTGATCCGGAAGGGACTGTTACATCAAGGTATTCCGGGTCGGTGATGATGTCACGAACCGGACCTTGCTTGTCGCCCACCTGGCCGCATATTGCTCTGATCCGCGCTCCATCCTCAAGTAATATTTCCGGAACCTGCTCGCTTTTCACGTCCCGATAGCGAGGGTCCATCATCTTGTGAGTCCTCGGGAGATTCGCCCATAGTTGGAATCCGTACATCCGGCCATTTGAGTCTCCTTGAGGCATTTCCTGGTGTATGATACCGCTACCGGCCGTCATCCATTGTATGTCGCCCGCTGATATGACTCCCTGATTCCCCATGCTGTCACCATGTTCGACGTCCCCCTGGATCACGTACGTGATTGTCTCAATCCCACGATGTGGATGCCAGGGGAAACCCTTGATATAGTTTTCAGGATTGTCTGAGCGAAAATCGTCTAACAGGAGAAATGGATCGAACATCGGGACATGGGTGAATCCAAAAACCCGGTGAAGGTGAACTCCCGCTCCTTCGATCGTGGGTTTGCTCTTTAAGACCTTCCTGATCTTTCTCATTTGAGCCATCAACGTACTCCTTTGTTTTCAGCCTAGAAATGACCTGTATCGCGTTTGCGTGAGGGACGTGAACTCGGTTCCCACACGCTCATCTGCCAATTGTCACGATGCGCGAATTCATGCATCCAAGGTGGGAGGGTTATACAAAAATACTTGGAAAGGGCGCAAATGTAGGGTTCATACATATCGCGCAGCTCCCCAAGCTTTCGGTTGGCATCGTCTCCTTCGCTAAGCCTTAAGCCGGACGCGGCCAAAGTAGAGCGTAAATGGGCCAGTTCGTTTGCAGAAAGCCGATCCCGCTCCGGCTCGAAGGGAGGAGTCTGAAAAATAATGGCAAGGTCCACCACAGCGTGTCGCGCCATGGCAAAAGTGCGTTGGGCCTGACGTTGACAGGCTCCCTCCACGCCGGTCACCACAAGCGAAGTCGAGTCCAGAATTGTTGTAAGAGCCGCAAGCCAGGACTGATTGTCATGCTGTGAACGAAAGTACGCAAGCACTGGATAAGACAGGTGGATCTCGAGGAACTCTGCTGACCAAAGCTCCCACTCGTGGAGAAGTTCCTGCAATGCCTCCATTCCGTAGCTGTCCCGGTGTCGGAGCAATAGTTCCGCTGCGGTCGGAGGCGAGCCCGCGCGTGCGTCCAGCAGGGAAATACTTACCTCTCGACGGGAAAAGGACTGATTTAGCGGAGGCACATACCCGATGATCAAAGCCAGAAAAGCGAATCCCATTCCCGCTTCCAGGACAACAAGGAGTCTGGCAAGAGTAGTGCCAGGAGAAACGTCCCCCAATCCCAGAGTAAAAAAGGTTGTACCACTCAGATAAAGGTCCGTGATAAAATTCTGCTGACTATCCGGAGTATTTAGTCCGGAACCTCCGGCCCAGTGCAGACACCCGAAGCCAATTATCAGGCCGAGCGCCCACACTCCTACCAGCGCCAGCAGAGAGAGAGGACCGTAGAAACTGAAATAGCCTTCTCTACGCTTTGCTGCTAACAGAGATGAACATATAGCGGAATAGGCTAGCCAGGTGTACCGATAGAAAAGACGGGTAAGGCGAATTCGGCGAGTCACACGGCGGGGAAGAATAATTGTCTCAAAAGCGTCCCATAGAACCAGCAGCAGGAGGCTCCCCCCGAGTATGGCAATCAGGATTTTCATGTTCACCTCCGATCAGGGCGTTCATCCTGATCTTGTTCGCTAGAAGGCCAAGCAATCGCAGCCCAAGGCCCACAGACCGGATTCGCTAAGCACCCACCTGTGCGCATTTGTCCCAACGGCGTGGCTGTGGTCGCCTGTATGCGCCCACGGTTTCGTCTGCGTGGCGTCTGTGCCGGCGTACCCGCCGTAAGCTTTAACCGGCGACCAGTCGGGACTAACGGGAAGCGGTGGTGGTCCCAATCGCTGGAACTCGTCCGCGGCGAACACAACACGACCTCCGACGATGGTCATTACCGATTCGAGGCGCTTGATCCGCTCTTCCGGGATAGAAAAGTAGTCGGAGGAGAGAACACAAAGATCGGCCAACTGCCCAAGCGCAATTGAGCCCTTCTTGCCTTCCTCGGAAGAGAACCAACTGCTCCCGACTGTGTAGAGGCGGAGCGCTTCCATGCGGTCGAGCCGGTTGCTCTCGGGATAGAGCGCAGCGCCCCCAACGGTTTTGCCGGTGATGAGCCAGTAAAGCGCGATGAAGGGGTTGTAGCTTGAGACCCTCGTTGCGTCTGTGCCCGCGCCAACAGGGACACCCAACTCGAGCATCCGTCTGATGGGAGGGGTTCGTTGCGCTTGTTTCTCTCCGTATCGATCGACGAAATATTCGCCCTGGAACGCCATTCGGTCTTGCACTGCGATGCCACCGCCTAGCGCCTTGACGCGCTCGATGTTGTGATCGGAGATTGTTTCACAATGGTCAAAGAACCAGTGAAGCCCGTCGAATGGAATTTCGCGGTTTACTTCTTCATATACTTTTAAGGCGCGCGTGATCGTCTTGTTGTAGGTAGCGTGGAGGCGGAACGGCCACCGATTTTCGGCGAGATGACGGATGACCTTCTTGAGTTCGTCCTCCATCACGGGCGGTATCTCCGGGCGCGGCTCAAGGAAGTCTTCGAAATCAGCAGCCGAGAATACGAGCATCTCACCAGCGCCGTTCATCCGGCAGAAGTCGTCGCCCAACCCAGGACGTGTCATCTGTGTCCATCGCTGGAAGTCTGCCAACTCCTGGTTCGGCTTTTGCGTGAACAGGTTGTATGCGAAGCGGACGGTTAACTCGTCTCGTTTATGAAGTTCGTCGATGACCCCGTAGTCGTCCGGGTAATTCTGAAAACCGCCGCCGGCGTCGATGACGCTTGTAATACCGAAACGGTTGAGTTCGCGCATGAACTGCCGTGTCGAGTTCATCTGGTCCTCACGAGAGAGCTTCGGTCCTTTCGCGAGCGTGGAATACAGAATCATCGCGTTCGGGCGTGCGATGAGCAGTCCCGTCGGGTTGCCGCGCTTATCTCGCTGAATCTCGCCGGCAAGCTGCTCAGGCGTGTCTTTCGTATAACCGACGGCGCGCAAGGCCGCTCCGTTAAGAATCGCACGGTCATAGAGATGCAGTACAAAGACCGGCGTGTCTGGCGCTACTCGGTTGATCTCGTTCAAAGTCGGCATTCGGCGCTCCGCGAACTGGAACTCTGTCCACCCACCGATTACTCGGACCCACTGCGGCGCCGGCGTCCGCGCCGCCTGATCCTTTAGCATGCGCAAAGCGTCCGATAACGACGGCACGCCATCCCAACGCAGTTCCATATTGTAATTGAGGCCGCCACGGATCGGATGCATGTGCGAGTCGTTCAGGCCGGGGATGACGGTTCTGCCCCCTATATCTATCACCTTCGTTTCTGGGCCACGTTGCCGCAGAATCTCATCACTGGTTCCGACGGCGCTGATCCTGCCGTCCTCGATAGCGATCGCTTCGGCGAACGATGGTAAGCCATTTGTGGCTATCTTAGCGTTATGAAGTATGCTGTCGGGCTCCATGTAGGCCTCCTTTATCAATCCATTGGTTTTTGGTAAAGGGCATGGACCATCCCCGCTCCCAGGCTGTTACTTGTGTCCAGGGACTGCAGTCGGAACGATGTATTCAGGAAACTTCGTCGCCGGAGCCCCGTGCACCATTGTGTATGCGTACTCCACGCCAACGCCGTACGCCCCGCTATGGTTCTTGACGATGTCCATGACCGCGTCATACGTGTCGCGTTCCGCCCAATCACGCTGCCACTCAAGCATCACAGAGAGGAAAGTGACGGGCTTCGCTCCGGCCTGGATCACACGCTTCATTGCGTTTTCGTGAGCGAGCACGCTAACGTCACCGCAGCAATCTTCGACGACATAAATTTCATACCCGTCGTGAAGAGCCTGCACAGTCGGAAGAGCGACACAGGTTTCAGTCCATAGTCCGGCCAACACGATCTTTTTCCGACCGGACTTCTCGATCGCCGCAACGAAGTTCTTGTCATCCCAGGAGTTCATGGTGGAACGCTCGATCGGCGCTTGATTCGGGAAAACAGCCTGAATCTGAGGCCAGAGGTTTCCGCTGAAACTCTTGGTTTCAACCGTGGTGAGGACAACAGGAACATCGAACACCTTTGCGGCTTTTGAGAGCGCAACAGTGTTGTTGATGATCGTTTGGCGATCAAAATTGGAAACGCCAAAGAGCATTTGGGGTTGGAAATCGATAAGCGCGACAACGCAGTTGTCCGGGGTTAACAAGCCTTTTTCGCTTCGCTTCGTGCGGCCGTTGTTTTGGGACATGATTTTCTCCTTTTTATAACTTGGCCCAGGGCACACGCTGGATTAAGGCCCTTTTTCTGCAAGACGGCGAAATCGCCTCGCCTCTTTGGGACAAAATCAGGGTATATTTAACAGACAACTACCCTCTGAAACATGCGCAAGTGTAACTGTCGTTGACGCTCAAGTTGA
>JACWAG010000481.1 GCA_014874425.1 Syntrophaceae bacterium
CAGATCCTGGTCGATAATCCTCAAAATAGCGGTCTTTCGCCTCAGTTATGGATGTCATGGTCCTTGTAGACTTCCTTGTATTTTGGGTCTGAAGTTCATTACGGTTACATTAAACTTCATTCCAAAGTCAATGCCGCACGATATTGCTTTTTTCTAATTTTTTTTTCGGTTTACATCAAAATTGTATGGTCGAAGGCTTCTCGTTCTGCGGACTCAGATAAATAGCAGAGAGGCACTGTTGCACCGAATGATTCAAATGTAGTCCACTTCAATCGGGATACCTATTCGATTCCTGGTTCACCGAATCAATCTTTGAAATTCGACCGATGTCACCGTTGAATACATACTTGTCGTAGTTATTCCTGATCTGCATGACCTTGTCATAGATCATGAAACTCCGACCACCTCGCGTTATGTCATCTTCTTTAGGTTGAGGGCCTTCTGGAACTCTACATTAATGTTGGAAGTGCCGACCGTTATAGCTCCAATCACTTTAAAGGACTTCCTTGTGGGCGGAGTCTGCACCACACATCCTATACCCTTCAATGCCCAATGTGGGAAAAACGAGCCCGCTTGTTTGAAGCTCGCTTCATCTTCCCTCCCATCAGGTATTGGGAGACATATAATAGATATCCGCGAACAAGTCGTGGCTTTTGTCAGTCCCTTTCCCCCTGCGCGGCACTATAGTTTCTAATGGGATCAAGATAAGCATCGAATTGAAGAATCGGCGACATAAACATGGAGGCCAATTTTGTTCAGACGAGAAAATTCAGGAGGGCTATGCTGAAGACCCCGTTCTCCACGAGAGTAGGAATTCGAGTCTTTCCTGACTGCGATTTGTCTATAGAAGCGTCTTGTACCGTAGAGCCTTAATCTTTTTTAACTTTGTCCATTTCCTTCTCCCACTCTATCCAAAACTTTTTTTCACAGCCGGTAAGACATTGGTAGTAGATTTGCTGATTCCCACTGCCTTCACCCCAAAAATATCCACCACCGTTCCGCTCTCTACATTTTTCAATACATTGCGTGCGATCTCTAGTAGCGTTTTGTTGTGAAACTGCAGGAATTATGAACAGTCCAAATTCTATGAATAGAATTATGAGTAACGTTACAATTGTAGTGACAGCAGAATGGTTGATTGCCAAAGGAGTCGCTCCTCTCTCCAAACTTGGCCGGGATCGTTGATGGGAGTCCCGATGGTTTTTATTAATATAATTCATGACATTTGAGAACAACTAGTCGCAATCATAGTTCTTTAACTATGACGATCAATTTTTGAAATGTCAACTTTTCTACAAAGATTTGTTGGCGACAAATAGAATTGTCCGCGTTTTGGACTATGGGAGAGTAGCGAAGCACGTAGCCTGGAGCGCTCTTCCATAGTGATAGGTAAACTTTACATCTACGTCACCTTCTCGGATTTTACCTACTTCTATTAGAGAACAGTCTTAATCGCCCCGGTAGCCCGGAATTGGGCCTTTGCTGCGAACTGGCTGGCTACTGTTTTAGATACAGACGTTCCGGGCCGCATTCCAACTCCTGATGTTTTCGACGACCACCTTGACGATGCCTTGAATAGAAATATCTGTGACACCCCCAATGTGAGGCGTAGCTAATACGTTGTGCTGAAATATCGGATCTTGGGGATCTGGAGGCTCTTCCCAGAACACATCCAGACTGGCGCCCGCGATTTTACCCGAGGTGAGAGCGTCCAGAAGCGCATCGTGCTCGACCAATCCACCTCTGGAAAAAATCCTGTGCCGGACTTCTGGCTTTGGTTCTGGAGACGCACCAGGAGAGGGGATGCGTTAGCCCGCTCCTGGTGTTTCCCAAGGGATGAGCCTGTCACATTTATTCGATTTTACCAATCACTTTCTGGATATGTGCTGTCAAACAGGAATACGCTATGAATGTTACCGAACAGAATCAAAGATTGCTCAGTCCCAGTTCTGAGAGCTTTTCCTTAGTAGGTATTCCAGTTTTAGGGTCCCACCCCCGTAACTCGTAATATTCATCCTTCATTTGCTCGAATTTGTCTCTGTCCAGGACAGCTCCTTCGTATTTCCCTTTGGAAAGAGGTTTTTCAAAAAATTTTTTCGGTAACGAATCGTCGGACCGGGTTAACCCCTGTCTAACATCAAACATCCTTTCGAGGTTCCGTATACGTTCAGAAATCTTCAGTGCGCGATCGATTTCCCAGTCCTTTCCCGTAACTACTTTGAAAAACTCCCAAGCCTTTGTAACGTCGTGGAATATGAACAGTGTATAGGGCCATGTGCAGATTCCCAAGCAATCTGCAACCCGTTCATTGTGTTCCGAAATGATAGTTGACATCGCCTTGCCCTTGTAGGACGAGGGGATAGCGGCTTCTTCGCTTCCGAACTGGGTCTTTGCAACTTGTTGGAACCATTCAGGAGCGTTGTGCCACTCAAATTCGATGAGCGCTCCTCGAAGAGGCAGAGGGTCCCCTCTGTGTCCTACAGCTTGCATCAACGCAGCCCCATGGTAAGCCCTAAATTCGTAAGGGTGAGGGGCTAGGCCTTTGACAATATCCAGCTTTTCTGTGGCAGCGGGTCCAAAATGCTCTGCGGCCGCTTTCTGGCCATCAGCGAAAATATCTCCGTAACCTTCCCGCATGGCTATTTTTTTGATGGTTATAAGTATAGCGTCCTTGCCGCCTCTTTTCATGGGAATACCGTCCGTGTCTTTCTCAGATATAATTCCTTCATGATAGAGTTCCATTAGGAAACCTATACAAGCTGATGTTTCCGTAGAATCCAAGCCCAGCCTATTGGAGAGTGAAATAGCTTCCCAGAAAACATCCATATCCAAGTTCCAAACGGAACCCGTGTATCCGCTCCACGGCTCGCAAGTCGTGAAACCTTTCCCAATTTCAGGAACGCAGAGGAAGTTTTTACATCGAACAGGGCAGCCGAAGCAGCCTACGTTTTTTAGCTGAAATCTTTCAACGTAATCGGGACCGCCGAAACTATTAATAATTTCTTCCCAATGCACATCCTCAAAATATCCTACTGGAAAGAAGCTGAGTTGATACATCATGGCCACGAAACGAACCACTCCCCAGTTAGAAAGCTCTTTGCAAGCTGGATGTTCCCGGATTTCCCTGTTCACGTCGACGGAGAGTTTCAACATCTCAGCGGGGTCCGCCACGCGCACACTGCCCGAACCCCGAACCGCAATCGCTTTAAGGTTCTTTGAACCCATCACCGCCCCCATTCCAGTTCTGGCGGCGGCTCCAGCTACTTCCGTTATAAGACACGCAAACCTAACCAGTTTCTCCCCTGCCGGTCCGATGCATACCACTTTGATCTCAGGATCTCCGAGTTCCGTCTTGATGGTCTTTTGCGTCTCGAACGTGTCCTGACCCCAGATGTGAGTAGCGTCACGGATTTCAACCCGTCCGTCCTTTATCCAAAGATAGCAAGGTTTATCTGATTTGCCTGTAATGACAATGTGATCGAATCCAGCGAACTTCGCCTCTGGCCCCCAATAACCGCCGAAGTTGGATTTTGCTCTAAGGTTGCTCATCGGGGAGAGAGCCGTGACATCGGTCCTGCCTGAAGATGGCATTGCTGTGCCTGTTAATGGCCCCATGTTGAATATTAGGGGATTACCCGGATCAAACGCGTCGGTTCCAGGCACGTAGTTGTCATACACAAGGCGAACGCCGATTCCCCTGCCTCCAAGATAATCTTCTATGTATGGTTCTGTCGACTCGATGGAGATTTTTCCGTCAGTCAAATCTACCTTTAAAATCTTGCCTACCCATCCGAACATTGTTGTGCTCCTTCCGAATCCCAGTATGGCTCGGTGGTAATTTTCCCGGCTCTCAGAATCTGGCGCGCCACGTATGGGCGGCAATGATCCTGAAAGAACATCTATGTGTTAACGTTAACAATATACCGACGGGAGATTCCAGAGTCGCTTGAATTTCGTCCTGGAGTAACGTAGAGAAATATGAGGTGCTTTTAAATTGACACATCAGACGGTTGGTGTCAAGAGCTACAGTTTTGTAGCGTCGTATTCCAAAGCATGGACAGGGAGCCCTTCTGACTGGATATTTTGCGTAATGGTGTTTGAGTTGATTATTTAGGGCTTACCGTTATAGCTTTTGTCAAATGGGACATATGTGTCAATATTAACATAAAAAGTCTTGACATAAGCTATCCCTGCGATTAGCATATACAATGTTCCTCAAAGATTTTCTCCTCTAGTTTCAACAGACAGTAGCGAGAGACTCGCTGCATGTTAAAACTTGCTTACATTACTCAACTGACGACAAATATTCTTGGTATGGCGCGATGAAATAGCCGTTCCTTGGTTAATGCCGGGTGGATACCGTTTAACCCACGTTTGATATCCGTGGACCAAAGTGGAAAATGGAAATTTTGAAGGATCTCAGCGGTTCAAAAGGAAAGTCCGGATAAATGATGTCAACCTGGCTTGAGTGAGAAAATGAACGAAAAATCGGAAGATGTCAGTTGATTAAGACTCGGGAAGAGGGGTCTTTATGAAAACAATTGTACCTGTTCATGAGGCCGTGGGTTCGGCCTTGTGTCATGATATCACGGAGGTGAGGCCTGGAAAGTTTAAGGGCAGGGCTTTTAAAAAGGGCCATATCGTGCGTCCTGATGATGTTCAGAAATTGCTCAGTCTGGGAAAGGAACATCTTTACGTTCTGAGCCTGAAACCGGGCGTTATCCATGAAGATGACGCTGCCGTTATGATAGCCCGGGTGGCGATAGGTTCAGGTCTTACGATTTCGGAACCGGTTGAGGGCAGAGTAAACATGATCGCAAGTTCGCAAGGTCTGTTGAAAATCAACGTTGAAATCCTTAATCAGCTCAACTTTATAGAGGATGTCGCTGTGGGTACCCTTCATACAAACCAACGGGTTGATACCGAGCAGGTTGTAGCGGCGACCAGAATCATACCATTGATGATAGAGGCTGAAAGAATTGCTTTGGTTGAAGATATTTGTAGGAAAAACTACCCGGTTATTCAGATCAAACCATTTGCTTCACTCAATGTCGGTATCGTGACCACAGGCAGCGAAGTTTACAAAGGACGGATCCAGGACGGTTTCGGCCCTGTGCTTCGATCCAAGTTTGCATCAATTGGGTCGAGGATAATGCGACAGGTTTTTGTTTCTGACAGTGTCTCCATGACCGTTCAAGCCATTAGCTCTCTACTTTCAGAAGGGGCCCAAATGATTGCAGTTACTGGAGGTATGTCGGTAGACCCTGATGATCAGACACCACTATCGATAAGAGAGGCGGGCGCACGTGTTGTATCTTATGGGGCCGCCACGTTCCCTGGAGCGATGTTCATGCTCGCATATATCGGCGACGTCCCTATTCTTGGTCTACCAGCATGTGTCATGTATCACAATGCAAGCGTCTTTGATCTTGTCGTTCCTCGTATTCTAGCCGGAGATTCCATTACCAGGGCCGACATAGTCGCACTGGGGCATGGAGGACTCTGCTCTCTCTGTAAGGAGTGCAGGTACCCGATGTGCGCCTTCGGCAAAAGCTGTCAATAGTTGAATAATGTCCTGAGTTTTATCAACAATTTCAGAAAGGATGTCGCAACATGATCAAGAAGACTATTAACTTAAACGGCGTGAGCAAGATGCTCTTGGCAGACCCTGAATCTTCTCTGGCTGAAGTTATCAGGGAACAGTTCGGACTCACAGGCACGAAAGTGGGATGTGGCAAGGGCCAGTGTGGCGCATGCTCGGTCATCATGAATGGCAAACTGGTCAAATCATGTATGACTAAAATTAAGCGAGTTCAGGATGGCGCTTATGTTACAACAATAGAAGGTTTTGGAACTCCAACTGACTTACACCCTCTTCAGTTGGCGTGGGTAGTTCATGGTGGCGCCCAATGTGGATTTTGTTCACCAGGCTTCATCGTGTCAGCGAAAGCTCTGCTCGATGAAAATATTAATCCCACGAGAGACCAGGTAAGGGATTGGTTCCACAAGAATCGAAATGCTTGCCGTTGCACTGGCTACAAGCCGCTTGTCGATGCAGTGATGGATGCCGCGAAAGTGCTACGCGGAGAGATGACCAAGACTGAGTTAGCATTCAAACTGCCAGAGGATGGCAGGATCTGGGGGACCAATTATCCTAGACCTACCGCAATAGCAAAGGTAACGGGAACGATAGATTATGGAGCTGATCTAATTGCCAAGATGCCTGCCGGAACACTACATCTGGCCTTGGCTCAGGCAAAGGTTTCGCATGCCAAAATATTGTCTATAGACACGTCAGAAGCTGAGAAAATGCCAGGTGTAGAGAAGGTAATTACTCACAAGGACGTTAAAGGAAAGAACCGCATTACCGGACTAATAACTTTCCCTACCAACAAAGGCGATGGTTGGGACAGGCCAATACTTTGTGATGAAAAGGTATTTCAGTTTGGGGACGCTATAGCTATCGTAGCAGCGGATACCGAGGCGCACGCGCGAGCAGCCGCAGACAAGGTGAAGGTCAACCTCGAGCAACTACCAGCATACATGAGCGCTCCAGCGGCAATGGCTGACGACGCGATTGAGATTCATCCAGGCACGCCAAACGTTTATTATGAGCAAAAGCGGGCCAAAGGAGCGGACACAGGACCTCTCATGAAATCAGCAGCTTATGTGGTAGAAGGCGAATATTACCTTCAGAGGCAACCACACCTGACTATGGAACCTGATGTAGGTTTTGCCTATTTTGACGAGGATGGCCGTCTCACAATTCACTCCAAGAGTATCGGGATTCATCTTCATCACGCCATGATCTGCCCCGGTCTAGGTATAGAACCCGAAAAACTGAGGCTGGTTCAGAATCCTGCTGGCGGCACATTTGGCTACAAATTCAGCCCCACAATGGAAGCCCTTGTTGGGGTGGCTGCTATAGCAACCAACAAGCCCGTAGCTTTAAAATATGATTACTATCAACATATAACCTACACCGGGAAAAGGTCTCCATTCTTTGTTGATCTAAAATATGGCGCTGACAAAGATGGCAAGATTGTCGCTATGGAAGGTGACTGGATTGTTGATCATGG
>JACWAG010000056.1 GCA_014874425.1 Syntrophaceae bacterium
CCGCAGCTCCCTGTTCCAATCTCTTCTTCCAACGATACAGGGTCAAGGGATGAATCCCGTGGCGTCGCGAGACCTCCACTCCATTTCCTGACGAATCCCATTCCCTCAGGATCTCCAGCCTCTGATTGGCTGTGAACTTCTTGCGCTGTTTGCCTTCCACCGTTGTCAGTTGGACGCTCATGCATACTCCTCCTCCAAACTTCGGGGTTCATATTATGACTCCCGTCGGGCAACTAACAACTTTTTCTCTCAGTTTTTGTCCAGATTGAGCTGAAACATTATAATACGAACATCAGGACCGAGGATCTCCCTGGCCTTTAGCGCGCTGGCGCCTGTTACAGAAGCTATCAGGACGTCTTTGATATTAAGCTCCTTCGTCCTTTTATTGACACATTCCAGGACCCTTTCAGTAGCGCTTGATCCGGGTTTGGAGAAATAACAAGTAGAAGCTTCATAATACTGATCTGGAGTTTTCATCTATTTTTCTTCCTTGCCGCCAAATCCAAATATTGTAAATCTTGTTTTGACAAAATCATTCTACGATCATCTGGAAAACTTTTCTATCCTATTAGACACTCTATTTCGTCATGCGCAGACACCACGCAAATTTAACCAGTTGACAATCTCTTTGTGAACTTCAGATTCCGTCTGCTCGCCGTTTATTCTTTTTATAACATTGTCCTGAAATGTGTCATAAATAGCGGACACGGCTTCAAGGTTCTTCCTTTTCTCGAAAATGGAAAACCCGGCCGATCTCGATTGGCCTATCCGCCTAAGCGCTGCCTCAACCGATACCACCATTAGAAACACAACGTCAGGTTCCGGGACAATAGATCGGCTGTGGTCAAGGATCTCGAAAGGATCCAGACCTAAAGCTCCTTGATACGCTGCTGACGAATAGTAATATCGATCACAGATTACATGTTGACCGGCCCTCATTGCAGGACCGATAACTGTTTTAACGTGATCAACGCGGTCTTCAAGGAAAAGCCTTGATTCCTCCTTGGGGGTAAGTCTGGAAGTAAGACTACGCAGTTTCTGCCCAATTATTCCGTCAGAAGGTTCATGTGTTAGTATAAAGAGAATTCCCCGCGATTCAAAAAAATCAGCCAATAGCCGAGCCTGAGTGCTCTTACCGCTTCCGTCAATGCCTTCAAGAACGATGAACATTTTATGACAAACCCCAAAACAATCCTTGTCCGCGAAACAAAATATGGAAACAAAAATACTTTGTTCATAACGTTCAAGTCTGCGATACAATGTTAAGCAATCCAATAGACAATCTAAATGAGAAAGACCTTATGTTCAACGTTCCAAAATACAGGATTAAGAAGCTGAACGAGTGTCCGGTAAATGAAAATGGGGATTTTGTCCTTTACTGGATGACCTCAAATCGAAGGACTCAATGGAACTTTAGTCTCGACAGAGCTATCATGTGGGCGCAACAACTTGGAAAACCGCTGATTGTCCTCGAAGCCTTGAGAGTAGGTCAAAAATGGGCATGTGAGCGATTTCACAATTTTGTCATGGATGGCATGAGAGACAACCGTCAAGCCCTAAAAGACACAGGGGCCTTCTATTACCCATACGTTGAACCGGTCCCCGGTGCAGGGAAAGGCCTATTGAAAGAGCTTTCAGGAAAAGCCTGCGTCACAATTAGCGACTATTTCCCCTGTTTTTTCCTACCCAAGATGACACTAGCAGCTTCATTACAAGTGGCTTGCTGGATGGATCAGGTTGATTCAAACGGATTGTTACCACTATTTGAGACAGATCAGGTTTTTGTAAGCGCTTTCTCATTCCGAAGATACCTTCAAAAACAGCTTCCCAAATATATTCTGGAAGCCCCTAGCTGCGCGCCGTTGACATACCGTAAGCTGCGAACCTTGGAAAGAATTCCTGAAAACATTTTGAGTCAATGGCCTCCAATGGAAGACGCTCTTTTGGACTCATCTAATAGAGACCTATCCAAGTTGCCTATAGATCACAACGTTCGGGTCGTGTCAAAACGGGGTGGCGCTATCGCTGCGACCGAAACTTTGAGTATTTTTATCAACCAGCGTCTTCCTGGATACGCTTCAAACAGAAATCACCCTGATATTCCTGCTGTCAGCGGATTGTCGCCGTACCTTCATTGGGGTCACATATCAGTACACGAAATCTTCTGGAGTCTCATGCGGTTCGAAAATTGGACCCCTGACAGACTTTCCACAAAGACCGACGGAAAGAGAAATGGTTGGTGGGGCGCCAGTGAGAACACCGAAGCCTTTCTCGATGAGTTGATCACATGGCGAGAACTAGGGTACAACATGTGCTCGCTAAGAAGTGATTATGATTCTTGTGAATCTTTACCTGAGTGGGCGCGGAAAACCCTTTCCGAGCACCAGAACGACACAAAAGAATATCTCTATGATCTTGAAGATCTTGAAAAAGCCCGGACACATGACCCAATCTGGAACTCCGCTCAACGAGAACTCGTAAATACTGGAGTTATCCACAATTATCTGAGGATGTTGTGGGGCAAGAAGGTCCTGGAATGGACCCCTAACCCGCAAAAAGCCCTCGAAATAATGATAGAATTAAACAACAAATATGCTCTTGACGGCAGAAATCCCAGTTCTTATACCGGCATATTCTGGATTTTAGGCCGGTATGATCGACCGTGGGCACCGGTCCGTTCCATTTTTGGTAGAATACGATACATGAGTTCAATACGGACTCGCGAAAAACTCAAAATGGACAATTATCTGAGAACTTATCTTACTGATTAAATTCTCGAATCAGAGCTTTTCTTCAACCAAGGATCGTCTTGCGTCCAAAATAACTTTTATTACTTTCGTAACACCTCTGCGATCCTTCATGCAAGTAAGTATTGTTTCCCCGGCGCCTCGCATCTTTGCCGAGTCGGTTATCATGACATCCAGGTCCGCGCCTACCATTTCAGCCAGATCGATCTTGTTAATAACCAGCAGGTCGGACTGTGTTATCCCGGGTCCACCTTTTCGTGGGATCTTATCCCCGCCGGAAACATCAATTACGTAAATTGAGAAATCAACCAATTCTCTGCTAAAATGAGCGGCGAGATTGTCTCCCCCACTTTCCAGGAATAATATGTCAATCTTGCCTTTGAATCTCGACATAAGCTCTTCAAGGGCAAACAGGTTCATGCTGATGTCGTCGCGTATGGCGGCGTGAGGACAACCACCGGTCTCCACAGCGATAATTCTGTCGTGTTCAAGAGCATTGCTCCGAATCAAAAATTCAGCGTCCTCTCGTGTAAAAATGTCGTTGGTCACAACACCGATACTGTATTCATCACGCATTTTTTTGCACAGGGAATGCAACAACGCGGTTTTTCCACTTCCGACAGGGCCCCCTATCCCAACCGTGAATGCTCGATCTGAAAAGTTTCTCGTAGATAACATCTGTTCCCACAGATGAAATTCACCCGGCGCAGGGAGCCGGTCATGGGAATGTTTCATTCCACCGTGCTGATGAGTATGTGTTTCATGGACATTAGGACCTGCTCCAAGTCTGTTTCGATGGTCTCCCATTACACTCTCTCCTGTTTGGTTCCTCAATAGTCCTAGTTCTGAAACAGGCGGCTATAAAGTCCAGGATGATTAGCTTGGGCGATTTCAAGCGCTAAAGCTATTCTGTAGGCTTCATAGTATTCAAGGTCCTTGATCAAGTTAATTTCTGAGCTAACATTACCCAGGACTTCTCCGAGAATTCCCTGAGCCTGATGTGGCCCTAACATTCCGAGCTTTATTGCCGCGCTGATCTGATCACGCAGGGAGATATACGCATAGGCGGACAGGGTCTCCATGTGGGCAAATCCAATGGCTCTACATACAATCCCGAATAACGGCGCATAGTGAGTGGACAACTCATTGCGCTGCAACCAGCCCATAACATCCTCAAAGTCATGTTCCGGGTAAACCATTCTCATAACCTGCAGCAGGACCTTTCCTTGCATAATACTCGCTTTATGAAGGCACGGAATTGTAATGAAGGCGTCCAACATCTCCATAACAGGGGCAAGAGATTGACGAAATTCTGAAGCGCTGTTGTATCCGCTATTAACGAATGGCATTTCGCTACGGGATATTTGGGTCAAAACATTAAACATATATTTTCTAAAATCCGCCACATCTCTAATACGTCCAAGTTTGGCCATGCTCTCAAGGCCGTAAGAGAAGGCGAAGCTTCCCGACGGAAAAGCTGAATCCGTGATTTGGAACAAGCGTATATCCGGTAAGTATGACTCTTGTTGATTCATGACCCAGAGGTCCTGTTTGCAAAATCCAAACAATCAAATCCAATTCAACAATAAACTAAAACAGATGATACATTTGCGTTAGCGGTAATTCAGGCGCCGGTTCGCAACGAAGATGGACGCCGTCGGCAAAAACTTTATATGACTCGGGATCTACAACGATCTCCGGGCAAATATCATTCAGAATTAGGTCTTTTTTTTCTATACTTCGACAATTTGTAACACTCGCCACTTTCTTTACAAGGTCGTACCGCTCTTTGACATAATTCATCGCTGCTTTGGATACGAAGGCAAGGGAGTTGTTTTTTACGGTCGAACCAAAGGCTCCGAACATAGGTCTGGAGAAGTACGGCTGCGGAGTTGGAATGGAAGCGTTCGGGTCCCCCATCTGAGCCTCGACTATGACACCGCCCTTGATTACCATTTCGGGCTTTACCCCAAAAAATTCCGGCTTCCACAGGACCAAATCCGCGAGTTTCCCTTTCTCAACAGAACCCACATGGTTTGATATCCCGTTAGTGATAGCAGGATTGATTGTGTATTTTGCAATGTAACGTCTTACCCTGAAATTGTCGTTTCTCTCCGTGTCTTCTTTCAGCGCGCCGCGTTGAATCTTCATTTTATGGGCAGTCTGCCACGTGCGGCAAATAACTTCGCCAATGCGTCCCATCGCCTGGGAATCCGAAGACATCATGGATATGGCGCCCAAATCGTGCAGTATATCTTCCGCTGCAATGGTTTCACCACGAATACGGCTTTCGGCAAACGCAATATCTTCAGGTATATTCTGATCCAGGTGATGACACACCAACAACATATCCAAATGTTCATCAAGTGTATTAATTGTGAGGGGACGTGTAGGATTTGTGGAACTCGGCAGTACATTTGGCTCACCGCACAACCTGATAATGTCAGGAGCGTGTCCACCACCCGCTCCTTCAGTATGAAATGTGTGTATGGTCCTGTTTTTGAACGCAGCCATTGTATGTTCCACAAAACCTGATTCATTCAAAGTATCGGTGTGGATCGCGACCTGAATGTCATATTTGTCGGCGACAATTAGACTGGCGTCAATAACTGCAGGGGTCGTTCCCCAGTCTTCATGAAGTTTGAGACCCATCGCTCCTGCTTCAATCTGTTCGATGAGCCCCGCAGTCCTGGAGGAATTTCCCTTCCCCATGAAGCCGAAATTAAGAGGGAAAGCGTCTGTCGACCTCAGCATCATTTGAATATGGTTACTACCTGGCGTACAAGTGGTAGCGTTCGTTCCAGTGGCGGGTCCTGTTCCACCCCCAATCATGGTCGTCAGGCCCGACGCCAACGCTTCATGAATCTGTTGGGGACAGATAAAATGGACATGGCTATCAATTCCGCCCGCAGTCAATATGAGGCCTTCACCGGCTATGGCTTCCGTAGTGACCCCTACGATTAGTTCGGGGGCAACACCGGACATTATATGAGGATTACCGGCTTTGCCAATGCCCGCGATGAGCCCGTTTTTCACACCAATATCCGCCTTATATATTCCTGAATGATCGATTACGAGCGCATTTGTAATCACCACGTCTAAGGCGTCATTGTCAGACACCCCAGACGCTTGTCCCATTCCGTCACGCAGAACTTTCCCCCCGCCGAATTTACATTCATCTCCATATACGGTGAAATCCTTCTCGACCTCAATAATGAGATCCGTGTCACCTAGACGCAATCGATCACCCACCGTCGGCCCATAAATCTCGGCATAAGCTGAATGTGACAAACACCTACTCATTATCTACTCCCAAAAAACCCTTCTCTTTGGCGCTCTTTAGAGCGATAGCCTGATTGGCCTCGGATAATTCTCCGGAAATGAGACCGTGACCTCCGTACACTATTCTTTGTCCGGCGATCTCAACCAATTCTACTCTTTTGGATTCCCCCGGCTCAAATCTCACCGCAGCGCCGGATGGTATGTTAAGCCGATAACCATAGGTCTGCGGTCTCTTAAAATCCAAATACGGGTTCACTTCAAAAAATGGATAATGGGAACCAACTTGAATAGGCCGATCCCCTTGGTTTGTAACTTCAATGGTTACTGTTTTGCGGCCTTCATTGAGAATCACATCACCATCTTCACAAAGGACCTCTCCAGGTCTACAGTGAATCGCTCCGTCCGTCGGCAACATTTCCACCGTTCTAATCAACCCACTCCCATAGAGCGCCAGTGACTCATCGCCATAATTTCTACAAATCGGGTCATGTACGGATACGAGTTTTGTGCCGTCAGGGAACGTGCCCTCGACCTGGACTTCACGAATCATATCCGGCACGTTTCTCATGACATCATTGATTCCAAGAATCTTTTTCCCAAGATCCATCAAATTGGAAACACTGTACGCTTCACGAATAAACTCCAATAATTGTGATGCGATCAACGCGACAGATTCAACATAATTCAACTTCAGCCCTCGAGCATATCTTTTCTGGGCGAGAAAACCCGCATTATGCAGAATCAATTTTTCTACTTCTCCTGGTGACAGTCTCATGATGTGCAAACCTATGTTTAGTATTTTCTTTCGGTAGGGTTGAACCCGAGATAATCCGGATGAGAAACAAAATCGTAGATGGTGTTCGTTATTCTTATCAAATCGCTCCTACTATTGGACAAAGCCCTTAGGATGTATCCGTGTCCTCGCACAGGATGTATAGACACAGGAAACCGACTATCAGTTTTCCCACCACTACGGTCGATTTCCAACGTAAGCAACCTTTCCAAAGGGCCCCATTTAGGCCCCACCATATAAACATTCAAAAGACATGCCAAACCAGCGAATAGGGCTGGATCGTAGTAATTCAATTCACGAGGCGCAAATTCAAACCGATCCATCATCCAAACATAGCCATCCATAAGAACTGTTATTTCATTAACATACTGTGAAAAAGTGAACCGTTCCCCTGTCTCCAACCGCCCGGCAATGACCCATTCGGCTATTAGGAGAGAGCTTTCCGGACGTACATTCCACGTTTGTTTTTGCTCAAGGTTACTACCAGAATGTAGGACTATTGGTTCTGAGTTGAGGACACAAAGCGCATTGTTTTCGAGAAAACCTTCTATAATCTGAGAACAGCCTTTGGTGGGACCTTTGTAAATGTGTAAGTTGCCGACGGAACCTATGTGCAACCGCGCGTCTTCCCGACAAATTACCTTGAGACGAACAGCGTCACCATCAACCATGCCGCCCCCATAATTTGAGACAAAAACGTGACAACTCGACGCATTCACACGAGGATTGAAAAGGCGAATAGGAGTGATGCTCCGGGAGGTAATCACTCGAGACATTCCCCCGGATATTCCTACCTCCAGGTAGCTCCATTGATTTTCTTCATTGCCCATAGCTCACGACTGTTTAAAATTGGTATCTGTCAAAATTTCCATACGGAAATAATCGTACAAGATTTCTTGATCATGATTCATTCGAAGCGACTCTCACCACATCGAACGTTGTATCAGTGATATCAACGATCTCTTCAAATGGTATTGGCGACCCGCTTTGAGTTCTCACCGCGTTCAGGAATCTCGTGATCGACTCCTTGTGACCCTTGTCTTGCTTCCATAAGGAAATTTTCTTGAAGCCCGGCCAATCAAAACCTTTTAATGATTGAAAGTTGTCCAGTTGTAGTATTCTTCCTCCACAAAATATTTCAATTCTCTCCTTGGGGAAGGACTTGGCGCCGTTCGCCAAGTAGTGAACTGTTCCGAACGAACCATTTTCAAACTTAATCGTGAAGGTCATTTTATCATCTGTGACAAAAACACCCGGAGCTGAGCCTATTTTTGTTGAACAAACCGAGGTTGGCCTTGATCCAGTCAAATAGTACAACAAATCTACGAAATGGCAGCCTTCTCCAATTATTCGCCCCCCTCCGACCATGGGATCTTGGGTCCAATCTCCTGGTGGGACTTCACCGGCGTTTACTGTAATTATAATTGATATCGGCTGCTTTATTCCTTTCAGAAGTTCCTTAATCTTCTGAATATGAGGCGCAAATCTCCTGTTGAAACCGATCATAACAATCGGCGGGTTTTCATATTCTCGGGAGGACAGGTAAGCGGCCTCAATCGTCTTTACCTGTTCAGGAAAAATTGCGAGGGGTTTCTCAACATAAACATTTTTCCCAACTTTTAGGGCTTCACAAACCAAACCAGAATGAGTGTTGTGACGCGTTAGAACAAAGATTGTGTTAATTTCAGGGTCTGTGAAAAGGCTCGCAGTGTCCGTGGTAGCATAGCTAAAACCAAATTTCTTGCCCGCGTATGCTCCGCTCACACCAGTAGAGGTTGATAGTGTTTTGAGTTTTGCTCCGGTAGCATTGAGGGCTGGCAAGAATGTTCTCAATCCATAATTCCCAGCGCCTATAACGCCAACAACAGGCTCAACTTGTCCCACTCTTTTTTTTGCCTCGTCATCTGGGATCCTTGTTGTCTTTTGAGGCAGTTTAACGGTTTTTTTGACTAACTCACTTTCTGACATTCCGTCAGAATCATAGGTCAATAATATGCCGAGAGATGGCTCTGGTCCTCCTAGCAGCTCGTAAGCGTTCGCAGCTTCTTCGAACTTGAACCGATGAGAGATCAAAGGTTGCACAGCGAGCTTCTTGGTCGCCAAAAGTTCAAGCGCCGCCTCAAAATTCCGTTGTTCAGTCCACCTAACAAACCCATAAGGATAATCGGCGCCTCTTTCTTCGTATTCAGGATCGTATCGACCTGGCCCGTATGAACAAGAAACCTGAAAGCTCAGTTCTTTCTCATAGAACAGTGATCTATCAAGATTAAGCCCTGTTACCCCCACCAGTACTATTCGGCCACGTTTCCGGCAGATTTTGGCGCCTTGTCTCACTGGCTCATCACTCTGAGTAGCGGCTGTAATTATCACACCATCCACGCCTAAGTCATTTGAGAATGCTGACGCCGATTTCAATAGGTCCTCTCCACTAGAGAGGTTTACCGCCTGTATGCCTAGGCTTTCAGCCATGGCGATTTTGCTGGGGTCTAGGTCTACACCAAGAACCCGACAACCGTTAGCTTTCAAAATCTGGGCCGTTATCAAGCCTATCAGGCCAAGACCCGTAACTACAAAATTTTCACCCAGTGTAGGATTTGCTAGACGAATACCCTGCAGCCCAATAGCTCCCAAAACTGTGAAGACCGCATGTTCATCCGAAACTGTTTCTGGAATCTTAGCGCAGAGGTTTTTCGGTACCAGAACAATATCAGCGTGTGGTCCATTGGAAACAACACGGTCCCCAATCTTGAAAGCTTCTACTTCTGCCCCCTTTTCCAGGACTACGCCAACATTGCTGTAACCCATTATTATCGGGTGATCGAGCTTTTCACGGACAGCGTCGATAGTTTGAAACAAGCCCTCCTTCTTGAATTTTTCTAGGACCTGCAACACTTTCTCCGGCTGTCTTCGGGCCTTCTGAAACAAACTCGCTTGGCCCAGTTCCACCACGCTGCGTTCTGTCCCTGAGGAAACAAGGCTTGCGACAGTCTTTATCAGTAAATGACCCTGCCGGACTTTTGGCGCAGGAACCTCAGTCAGCTCAGCTCGACCATCACCCAGGTTTTGGAGAACCTGTTTCATGAAATTTCTCCGTACCTCAATCTTATTGACTTTTTCCCATTGACCTAAGGCCAAAACCCCAACCTTGCCAACATGCAGGTTTACTAGTAAAATGGCCTTTCATAACCAACTGCTTGCGAAAGAGTTTATTTACCGCAACTAACTACCATCATCAGGAGGCGCCTGTTATGAAATGGTCCTTTAAAATCGGGTCAATATTCGGGATTCCGCTGAATCTTCATATAACATTTATCTTGCTGTTAATACTAGTTTATTTTGTAGGCGGCTCCATAATTGGCGCTGGAGGCCTAGCGGGCGTCGTTTTTGTTGTTCTTGTTTTCGCTTCAGTGGTTTTTCATGAACTCAGTCATTCACTAGTTGCAAGACATTTTGGGATCAACGTCGTCGATATCACTCTTCTTCCGATCGGTGGCGTCTCTAGAATGGCTGAAACCCCGGATAAGCCACTTCAAGAACTTCTAATTGCAATAGCCGGTCCGGCGTCAAGCTTTCTTTTAGCGTTCCTTTTGTGGTTTGCCGCAGATTTTTTCGGGTCCGGTGTTACGATTGCCGACTTTTCGGTTAAGGGTGGGTTACTTGCAGAGTTGACAGCGGTCAACCTTGTCCTTGGTTTGTTTAACTTGGTTCCAGCTTTCCCCATGGACGGCGGTCGGGTTTTAAGAGGCGCGCTGGCAATTTACTTGAATCCATATAAGGCCACCAAGATTGCCGTTGGTGTGGGGCAGGGGTTCGCAATATTCATGTTTTTTTGGGGCTTTTTTTCCGGTAACATTTTCTTAATTCTCATTGCGTTATTTGTGTACCTCGGAGCTGAGGCGGAAGAGCGTCAAATGGGCATTATGGTCGCTCTTGGCGGAGTTAAAGCCCAAGCCGCGATGATTAGCGACATCGAAACCTTGACCCCATTCCAAACGGTTGGAGATGCGGCGGAACATTTTTGCCGTAGCTTTCAAGGGGATTTTCCAGTCCTCGATGGGAGCCGCCTGATTGGCCTGGTAACAAGAGAAGCCATCGTTGACACCCTTCACAGGAGAGGATCTTCCACTCCAATTTCTGAGGCCATGGTCCGAGATTTCCCGACAGCAAACGAGCAAACACCTGTTATCGATATTCTCCAAAAAATGCAGACCAGCGGCACTAAAGCAATTCCAATAATGAATGGAGCTGAATTAAGGGGACTCATCACACTCGAGCAAATAGGACGCTATAATATGCTCTGCAGTGGTTATTCGTGTGAATTCCTGGGAACAGGTAAAGCATGATTATGTGTCTTCGTTTCTGGTTTTAGGAATCAGGTCCGCCATGAAGAAGATAGAGTTGAACAGTAATAGGAATCCATATTTGGTGACAGCGGAACAGATGCGTGCTTTTGATTTCGCAGCCATCAATGAATTCGCAATCCCAGGGATCGTCCTGATGGAGAATGCCGGACGAGCGTCGTTCGAAATTCTTAAAGGGTTGTTAGATGATGATCTTTATGGACTTTCTGTTTCGATTGTGGCCGGGCCCGGTAATAACGGAGGAGATGGATATGTGATAGCGCGCTACTTGATAAACAATGGCGCTGAAGTGAAAACATTCCTTTTGAGTCCTCGAGAAAAAATTCGAGGAGACGCCAGGATAAATCTGAACATACTGGAGAAAATGGGGGCCAGGATTTGGGAAATTAATTCTATCGATGCTGTGGAATCGGTTCAAGAAATGTGGGCTCAAAGCTCGGTAATCGTTGACGCAATTTTAGGAACGGGCCTTCAGTTCGAAGTCAGGCCACCTTATCGTGAAGCAATTGAAAAGATAAACGGTCTTGACGCTATAAAATTATCCGTCGACATACCATCAGGACTAGATTCAGATACCGGAAAAATACTCGGGGCCGCCGTCCGTGCTGATGTTACTGTTACTTATGGTTTTAAGAAGTTGGGTATGGCGATACATCCTGGATTGGGTTTGTGTGGTCAAACCCAGATTATTGATATTGGCATTCCGGGGAACGCTGTCCAAAGAAATACTCCTAATGTGATCTTGTACGAGAAACCTGATTTGAGACATTATTTGGGTTTACGTTCCGATCCAACCGCTCACAAGGGGACCTTTGGTAGAGTTCTCATTGTCGGCGGATCCTCTGGAAAAACAGGCTCTGTGGCAATGGCGGCGATGGCGGCCTCGCGAATGGGAGCTGGACTGGTTACCGTAGCTGTTCCAGCTTCCCTTAACCCTATTCTGGAAAGTAAGCTTACAGAGGAGATGACAGAGCCGGTATACGATGAATCTGGGTACTTCCTGCCATCCGCAGCGGACCGCGTCCTTGAGCTTGCCCAAGACAAGGACGTGGTAGCCGTTGGGCCTGGTCTCTCTACAGAACCTGGCGCTTTGAAAATTGTGCAGAGCCTGCTGAGCCGATACGATGGCAAACTAATTATTGACGCTGATGGTCTAAATTGCCTCGCTCAAGACTTGAGCTTTTTGCATCGAACCAAAGCCGACGTCATCTTAACTCCACACCCAGGCGAAATGGCCAGGTTGCTTGGTATTTCATGTTCACAAGTCCAGGAAAACCGATTCGTACTCGGTAGAGAATTCGCTACGACCCATAAGTGCGAACTGGTTCTAAAGGGCGCTGGAACAATCACTTTCTTCCCGAGCGGGCAAGCTTTTGTTAATAATACCGGTAACTCATGGATGGCTTCAGGTGGACAGGGAGATGTTTTGACCGGCATTCTGACGGGGTTGATTGCGCAAAAATTGCCGCTTGAGGCAATAATTCCTTTTGGGGTTTGGTTTCACGGATTCGTGGCCGATGGTATCGTAGAGAGAGACGGTCCTGGACCTGTCGTTGCGACCGATATTGTGAGCGAGGTCTCCAATTTTCTGCAAATTGTGATCGAAACTTACGCTGGAAAGGGAGAAGCTTCATACCCAAGATTTCGGAGGAGGCGGAACGGTGTCCGTGATTGATAGAAAAAAGCTGATGGAGCACGTAGGGGATTCACCTGAATTGCTCATCGAACTTATCGAATTATTCTTAGAGCTTGGCCCTGGGATGTTTAAAGACATACAGGAATCTGTCGAGCAGGAGTCTCCAGATGGTCTCCAGAGATCAGCCCATAGCCTAAAAGGCTCTGTTGGTAATTTCGCGGCTGAAGACACTTTCGAAGCGTCTTTGCTACTCGAAACAATGGGAAGAAATAAGAATTTGGCCGGAGCGCAAGAGGCTTTAATTGTTTTGCAAAATGCGCTTAGCCGATTGTTTGACGAACTCACATCAATCAAAACTGAATTAGTCTCGTCAAAATAAACTTTGATTTACAAGTTAAACCTTTTCAGGTTTTTCAGGAATTGTCGTCTGGTTCGGGGTCGGATGTCACCACCTGCAAATGAGGTTTCCCTTCAGTTCTTTTCGGACGAGCAAAGTTAAGTCTTGCCTTGGCTACCAAGTCGGAGAATTTTTCGAATTCGGAAGGAAGAAGCTTCAGAGTCAGGTGAGGCAGGTTAATATGGACTATGCCTCCGGGGCAAACCGACACCGCTCCAAAATTTTCTTCAGTCGCCAGTATCGTATGATCTTCCATGCCCAGAGCCTTTCTATTGGTGTTAGCAATATATTATGGTTATTGTTCGGGATTGGCAATAAAAGATTTGATGGAACCTGACGTTAAACGAGATATGTTACCGCGCTTTATTGATATATCAGCTATATTGCTCGCTGGTGGCGCATCCAGACGAATGGGTGGAGAAAATAAGGCATTCATTAAAATAAATGGTAAGACCATAATCCAAAGAGAAATAGAGATACTTGAGCCGATTTTCGACAGAATAATCATTATTACCAACAACTTTGATCATTACAGTTGCCTCGGAAAGCCTATGGTTGCAGATATAAAACCCGGCCATGGATCGCTCGGAGGTATTTTCACTGGGCTTAATTGTTGTTCTACAGAGTACGGTTTCATATTCGCGTGTGACATGCCATTCTTGAATCAAGAAGTGATCTCTTATATTTGCAAGCGAAGCTGGGGACATGATATTACAATCCCAAGAATTGGCGGGTATCTTGAACCATTGCATGCTGTCTATTCAACACGGTGTATTCCATTTATAGAGAAATTGATGCAAAGAGGACATCTGAAAATAAAGAAGTTCTTCAACAAGGTTGATATGTTGGAGATAGAAGAGCAAGAACTGGCGACAATCGATCCTTGTCTTCAGTTCCATATCAACGTAAACACACCTGCTGATTTGGATAAAGCCATGGAAGTGGTCAGGACGAATTCCCCCAGCTTTCCTGAAAAAACAGGTTTCAGAAATCAGTATTCGTAAGGCAAGAACAGTGTCCGATGTTCGTTTAGAGCAAATCGGTCCGTCATGCCCGCAATGTAATCGCAAACAATTCTTTCGAGGGATTGATCGCCTTTATCAATGCGTCGCCTGATACTCGGCGGCAATTGAAATGGCCTCTGTACATACTCTTTAAATAGATCGGACAACAACCGGTCAGCCTTATACTGCATTCTCATGATCTTATAGTGAGTATAAAACTTGTTGTACAAGAAACTATCGAGTTGAGTCTTCCATTCCTGCATCGTATCTGAAAACAAGACCACTGGTCCGCTGGCCGTCATAATTTGTTCGGGTTTTTCGGCCCTGATCGCTGTTAAGAGATGTTCCGTTCGACCAAGAACATCTCTTATAAAAAAATCTATCAGGAAACGGATACATTGATATAGGAATGTGTTTTCGTCCAGTAATGTGGGTCGCTCCTTAACCAGTTTGGTAACTTCGTTCCAGATTCCCAATCCGGCAAGATCATATTCGGTAAAAAAACCGGAGCGTAATCCATCCTCTATGTCGTGACAGCTATACGCGATCTCGTCGGCGATGTTTACAATTTGAGCTTCCAGCGCAGGGTTTGGGGATGTAATAAACTCTGAGAGCATTTCCTCCGGGGCCTGATCATATCTGGTGGTATGCCGGATGATACCGGAGCGGGTCTCAAACGTCAGGTTTAACCCAGGGAAGTCCGGATACCTGGTTTCCAACAAGTCAACAACCCGTAACGATTGACGGTTGTGCTCAAACCCCCCAAAATCTTTCATCAGGTGATGCAGAGATTTCTCACCCGCGTGCCCAAAGGGAGTATGTCCCAAGTCGTGAGCAAGCGCGATTGCATGGGTCAAATCCTCGTTGGCCCCTATGTATTGAGCGACGCTTCTGGCTATCTGGGCCACTTCTAATGTGTGGGTCAATCTTGTTCTGTAGTGATCGCCCTCGTAATAGGCAAAAACCTGCGTCTTGTATTCCAGTCGTCGGAAGGCTTTGGCGTGAATGATCCTATCCCGGTCCCTCTGAAACGCTGTTCGATATTTGCACTCAGGTTCGGACCACTGTCGGCCTGAGCTGTTTTGCGAAAGGAACGCGTAAGGCGCCAAATAGTCCCGTTCTCTTTTTTCCTGAATCTTTCTATCGATTATCACTTGGACTCTCTTGAAATTAATTCAACTCGAGGGTGAGGGCCATCAAGAAAGGTCTCTTTATTGTCCGCCCCCCGTAGGAGGCAATCCCGGGAGAATAATATTTACCAGTGCGGCAAAGAGCGCTACAACAAGAATTGAAACAATCAAGAAAGTAATCAGACTGGCCCTATGGCTCACGATTATCCCCTTTTTAACTGAAGATTCAATTTCTGCGGGAAAACGGAAGTCCCTGAACGCGTCTTCAGGTATAGTTAACTCACTAGCCTTGACGGGAGCTTTCGTTTTGGAAGAAGGTTGATCTTTCATTAAATCTGTGTCGGTTTCAGTAATTTTAGTTTCCGGCGCTTCTGTCTGCTGAAATAAGTGTGCCTTTGGATCATTTGGGTTTTGAGGCGCCAAAATTATACCTTCACTTCCACACTTGGGACACCGAACGTTGACTTGCCCACCTACGGGCACGCGGTCCACCTCCACTTTAAGAAGCGTCTGACAATTGAAACATTTGACTACCATTATTTATTGGCTACCTACGATTTCTTTCTTATCAAGTTCAGCACTTCACCAGGATCAGGAAAACGTCCTATTTGTTTTTTTGAAAAAATTAAATCGTCCTCGTATTCGACTTCAAAAACCCCTCCACTCGATTTGACGAGTTCGGGTTCGATGCCAAGTTCCCGTATGAGTTCTTCCGCCAGACCAGCGGCCTTGGGACGATAGCTTCAACTGCCACAGTATGTGATCTTACATTTATCGGCCATATACGGTTCCTCCTGTATGTGGGCTTCTTAGACTTCTATGATTATATTGACGCCTACCAACGATTACAAGACCGCCATGTTTGTTACTGGTATTCCAATGACTTTATGTGGATTTTACCCATAGTCTTGAGGACTGGAGTCGGGTCATTGTCGCCCGAAGAAGCTAGCTTTAAATGTGTCGCGTCCGAAGGGACCTGCCTCAATGTTGGATCGACTGAAAGCCATCCCTTCACGTATGACTCTGCCCATGCGTGGTATGAGAACCCGAGGCTGTCGGCATAAACCAACCCTGTGACCATGCGAGTAGGAATCCCCACTGAGCGAGCCATAGCCGTGTAAAGCTTCGTATGTGATTGGCATTCACCCTCTCCGGACCGAAGAACATCTAGAGCGGAAAAAGATTCTTTCATATCGCCTTTTATGTTATCGGCAGTCCAATTCACAAGCCTTATAACGTTGTCCAATTCAGGTAAATTATTGGAGATTACCTTTCGGGCCTGCGCAATTATCTCCTTGTTGTCAGAAGGGATAGACGGAGTTGAAAGCAAATATCCGGATAGTTTGTCTTCAGCTGTTGATCCTTTTCCATTCGAGTAGTCCTTGTTTGGCCCAGATTTAAAACGCTGTAGGTCCTCTACATGAACTTCTACATCCAACCCATCCTTGACATCATTAACGGTCTGGCGATGGTCCCTGGCAATTAGATCAGACTTTACTCCCTGAAGGCAAGCTTTCAAAAATCTGATCTTACTTGGATTTAATATCCTTTGGGGTGATTTCACCAGACTGAAATCCAGAATCAGGTCCTTTTGTTGGGCTTTCTTCTCCAAAAAACTGCGAGCGGCCCCCTCGTCCTCAAGTATCGTTATCAAGGAACCATCCAGGCCCTTTTCAAGAACTACCAAGCCTTTTCCATTCAGCCAAGAAGTGACACTAGACTGCCCATAATTATTTTTGACTCGCCAAACTGCTCCCGAAGGTCCAGGACTTCCCTTAACTTTGGAAAGTTCCTGTTCTATTGACTCGATCGACTGTCTTTCTACATTAAATACATTGAAAGAGTACTTTGCCCCATCTTTAAGTCCCTTCAAGGCAGGCATCAATGAAATGGCGCTCGTATGAAATAATTTTCCGTCAAATGGAAAGTCCTTTTCCACTTTCTCATTGTCCACGTTCATTTTTAATAGCAGCTTTGATGATTCTACTCTGCCTTCAACCCTGAGTTCCTTTTGATTCATTTTAACATTGGAATCAAAAGAGATTAAGGAAAGATTTGGAGAGACTATAATTTTCTCGTTCATTTTTATTTCGTTGGTCTTACGCATTGCCGTGAGCCGCATCATCGAATCGCTCTCAATCGTGAAATTTTCCCCGGTTGGAGTTATCTTGAAATGGCTATAGCCGATTTTATCTTCTTGGAAATAGAGCCCGTACCAAGCTTCTTTGAATGGAAAGTTTGAAAGGGTCCCATAACCATTTGTGGGTTCCACATGATCATCAGTGGATGGAGTCAAATTCTTGATCAGACATCCGCAGTTAATAGCTGCAATAAATAGGCATAATAAATATATAATAAACTTGTTTATCATATTCACCAGTTAATACCTTAGATCAATTATACTAATTAATCTAAAATTACTCAACTGTGTTCGACGGTATCCTTCATCGGACATCTGAGGGATTTTTAGTTGACTTTAAAGCTTGGATCGTCAATTTTAAAAGATTGTATAATGCCTGAACCGGAGCCACGACGATTTTAGCGCCGGGACGGCGGAGGAATAGACATGGATTATAAAGATACCCTAAATCTACCAAAAACCAACTTCCCTATGCGAGCCAACCTTCCCAAAAAGGAACCTCAGACCTTGCAACATTGGGAGACAGTAAAAATATATGATCAGATTCTTGAGGTAGCTCAAGGCAGGCCCAAATATATACTCCACGACGGTCCTCCATACGCCAACGGTCATATTCACCTTGGAACGGCGCTTAATAAAATCCTCAAGGACATAATAATAAAGTCCAAATTCATGGCTGGCTACGATTCAAACTATGTCCCTGGATGGGATTGTCACGGCCTACCCATTGAACATCAGGTTGACAAGGAGTTAGGCAAAGCAAAAGCTGAAATGACAGAGGTCCAGGTTCGCCAAAAGTGCCGAGACTATGCCACTAAGTTCATAGATATTCAACGTAAGGAATTCCAGCGACTAGGGGTTCTCGGGGAATGGCAGGACCCTTATTTGACCATGAATTATGGCTATCAGGCAACCATAGTCAGAGAATTGGGGCGTTTCTTTGATTCCGGAGCGGTCTATAGGGGCAAGAAACCAGTCTATTGGTGTTCATCGTGTGTAACAGCGCTGGCCGAGGCGGAAGTTGAGTATTCGGATTCTACTACACCTGCCATTTATGTCCGATTTGCGGCAGCGGATGATTTCTCTTCCAGAATTCCTGAACTAAAGGGCGAAAAAGTTTATGTGGTCATCTGGACCACAACACCATGGACTATACCTGCTAACCTCGCCATTGCGGCCCACCCTAAAGAGCAATACGCCGCTGTCAAGGTCGGCGATGAAGTCTATATTCTTGCGCAGCGACTGGTTCCAATCAACATGGAGGTCTTCGGGAAGGACCAATTTAAAGTTTTGGCGGAATTCTCGGGAAAGGAGCTTGAGGGATTAAGGTGCGCGCACCCTCTTTATGACAGAACCTCTCAACTGATTTTAGCGGACTTCGTTACATTGGACACCGGAACAGGACTGGTGCACATCGCTCCAGGCCATGGACAGGAGGATTACGAAGTCGGTCGATCGTACAACATTGATGTCTACGCTCCGGTGGATGATCGTGGACGATTCACGGATGAGGTTGGGTTTTTCTCAGGGAAATTCGTTTTCAGCGCAAACAAGGACATTATAGAGAAGCTTGGGGAAACCGGGGCGCTTATGGCGTCGGAGGAAATAGTTCATAGCTATCCTCATTGTTGGCGTTGCAAGAAACCGGTAATTTTTAGGGCCACCCATCAGTGGTTCATTTCAATGGATATTACGGGCTTACGGGATTCCGCTCTTAAGGCTATCGATACAGTCGGCTGGATTCCAAAATGGGGCCGGGACAGAATCTACGGAATGATACAGCACAGACCCGACTGGTGCATATCCCGCCAGAGGAGTTGGGGTGTGCCGATTACGGCCATGAGGTGCGCAGACTGTGACTCTGTAGTCGCTCCACCAGAATTATTCGAAAAGACCGCCAGGCTTTTTGAGGAGAAGGGCGCCGACGCATGGTTCGAGTCGGATGTACAAGATTTACTGACCGAGGGGCTCAGGTGTCCGAACTGTGGAAGCTCCACTCTTGTCAAAGAAACAGACATCCTCGACGTCTGGTTTGATTCGGGTGTTAGTTGGGCAGCGGTGCTCGAAAAAAGACCGTCCTTGGAATACCCCTGCCAGATGTACCTCGAAGGAAGCGACCAGCATAGAGGATGGTTCCATAGCGCTATGCTAACCTCTGTGGGAACGAGGGCGCAAGCGCCATATAGGAATGTTTTGACTCATGGGTTCGTGGTTGACGGTCAAGGGAAAAAGATGTCCAAGTCAATTGGAAATGTTATTCAGCCATCTCAAATTATTGACAAGTACGGCGCTGACATCCTTAGATTATGGGTATCCGCTGAAGATTACCGTGATGACATAAGGATTTCCCCCGAAATCTTGGATCGGCTTTCAGAAGCTTATCGCAGAATCCGCAACACTTGCCGTTTCCTTTTGGGCAACTTGGAGGGTTTCGATCCATGCGATCAGGTGGCTCCATCCGAAATGACCGCGCTTGACAGATTTGCGTTGGACAAACTCAACAGCGTTATCAGCAGAGTCAAGAAGGCTTACGAAGACTTTGACTTCCATGTGGTGTTTCACACACTTTACAATTATTGCACTGTAGATCTGTCATCATTATATCTCGACATCCTGAAGGACCGGCTATACGTGGAACATGTCGGGGGCCCCATCAGAAGATCGGCCCAGACAGCCCTCCATCTCATACTGTCGGCCTTAATTAGGCTGATGGCCCCTATATTGGCCTTCACGGCTGAAGAAGTGTGGGCGGAGTTTGTGACCGGTTCGCAAAAGGCTGCAAGCGCGCATTTGTTGTTATTTCCGGAAAATATAGCGGGTGTTGAGTCCAGTAATGAAGAAAAGGTCTTCTGGACCAAGATGTTGGCGCTTAGACAAGAGGCTTCAAAGATTCTCGAAGAGGCAAGGTCTGAAAAAGTCATCGGCTCATCTCTTGAGGCAAAGCTTGAAATAACCGGTCCCCTTGATTTCATTGCCGAAATTGGAGAGATGGAGGATCCAGAGGGATTTTTCATTGTCTCACAACTTGAACTCATTGAAGGGGAAACGTTCGAAATAGACAAGGACGACCAAAATCCGTTACTGGGAGTTAAAGTTAAAGTGGCCCGAGCAGAAGGCGCGAAATGTCCGCGCTGCTGGATTTGGAGTACTAAGATCGGAACTCATCCAGAATTTCCAGAAGTCTGCCCCAGATGCGCTGGTGTACTCTCCGATATATGCTAAATGCCAGGCATTGGATCCCTGATTACAAGAGATAATGAACCAATACAATAAGCAAACTTTGACAACATTCGGAATTATCGCAGCTATCATCATCATCGCTGACCAGCTTACAAAGTATTGGATTTCCGATAATATTACTTTTAATGGATCTGAAACCATAATCCCTGGATTTCTCGATTTGGTTCATGTCACGAACTCAGGGGTGGCTTTCGGAGCATTTTCCCATCATGGCAACATTTTAAGCCGTTTTGCCCTCTCTGGGATTTCATTAACCGCTCTTGTCGTCATCACCTGGATAATCATTTCACAAAGATTGGATCGATATTCGATAATCGGGTTTGCCCTGTTTTTTGGAGGAGCGGCTGGAAATTTTGTAGATAGAGTTATGTTTGGCCAAGTCACTGATTTCATAGATGTCCACATAGGAAACCTGCATTGGCCAGCGTTTAATTTGGCGGATTCGGCTTTGACAATAGGCGCTATCATTTTTTGCGTCAGGCTTATTTTCCCAGGACGGGTGGAAACCTGAAACGAAGCGTATCGGATGAAAAATTTATTCTCACGGTGAGAGTAACACCGAATTCCTCGACGAATATGGTCTCAACCGGATCGGAAGGTAAAGTCCTAATCAGGCTTACGAGCCCTCCTGTCGATGGTGAGGCAAACAAGGCATTGATCAAATTCGTCGCCAAAAAGCTCAAGATCCGCCAATCGGATGTTTCCATTGCACGAGGCGAACGCTCAAGAGACAAGACACTTTTAATCAGAGGCGTGTCTCGCGAGATGGCTGAGCAATATCTTTTCAGTTAAATAGCGAAGATCTGGGCAATAGTAAGGCTGTGGGTTCTTTTTCCGTGCGTCCTAATTGTTTCGATTTCCATTTCCGCCAGTCGTCGATAAAAAGAGGTCCTGTCAATTTTGAGTTCGGGGTTTGAGGCAAGAAAGACCGTCTCGAAGCGGTGACAACCTGGTCCGCATATCTTCGTTTGGTCCGGTCTGTCGATGAAATGAGGAATGCCAGCCAATCTGCATATCATCGGCCGATGTTCGTAGATCGCACACCGTCCGCCAAAATTGGCGGCGCAAATGGAATTGCGGTAATCGGGTCCGAAAGGATTGAGCCGTTTAAATTCGACTATTTCTAGGCTTCGTCCTTTTATCTGAGATTTAGTGGTTTGATCTAAGGCGAGTAGTCCCTGCCTCATGTAAGACATTTCGACTGAGGTATGAATAATCAGGTCTACCGTGCAACACTTGGATCCATCACAACCGTCGCAATTGAAATCGGATAGGTTGGACGCCGCGCTGTACGCGGCGTCCATTTCTTGGTAAAGCTTTTTCAGTCGGGGGCCGAAATCAGTCCCAGAGAAATAACCGCAATTATCTCCGGAATTCATTTCTTGCGCCTAATGTTCTTTATTCAATGAAACTAATTGTTTCGAACGAGGAAGCATTCCCAACATTATTCCTGCCAGCTTATCGCCTCTTCTGGACAGGTGTCGATGGCTTCTTGAATCTCGTCTTCAGAACACGCGCTCTGATCAACAACATAAGCCTTATCGGTATCATCGCTTACAGCAAAACAGTCCTCCGCGATAGCCGCACAAGTTCCGCAACCGCTGCAAGCCTCTTGGTCAACAACTAAAGTCCTTGCCATTTTTCCTCCTTTGTCTGTCAGGACATGATTTGATAGGTGTGGAAATATTCAATAACAGACCTTTACATGTACGCGTTTTTTCAGTCAACGTTATTATGAACGAATTATTTGCAGGCCAGATAATTTGTCAGTTGTCACATCGGGAGGAGACGTGACGGCGCCTTGATAAACACCAATAATAAAATGATATCTATTAATATGTTATATATAATATACTATATGTGGCATTAGTTATATTAAATAACTCTTTTTAGCATTCGACAACCTTAAAGTGACTCAAATTTCGCTAAAACATAGTAGTAAGGCACTCTAAAAAATGTTTGAATGCAATATTTTCTTGACACTTGACGTTTTCGGGTCGTATAGAACCATCATTGATTTTAGTAACATAAATTTATGATCATCTCGAGGGAGGCGTGGAAATGACAAAAGCTGAATTCGTGGACAAACTGGCAGAGAACGGCCAGACAACCAAAAAGCACGCATCGGAAGCTATAAATCTGGTTTTCGAGACCATAGCCGACGCGTTGGTGGCAGGCCAAGAGATCTCTGTTCCTGGCTTCGGCAAATTCTCCATTGTGGTGAGAAAGGCGCGCTCCGGCATCAATCCTAGAACCAAAGAAAAAATTCAGATCAAAGAGGCTAAGGCCCCAAAATTTTCGCCAGCAAAAGCTCTTAAAGAATCCATTAAGTAATTTTCCTTTCGGTGAGCTTCGCTGGATTCTTTAAATGCGAAACGGCGTCATTGTGAGTTAGCTTTCATGCAATGACAAATTTATATGTGTTGGTGGTGAGTTGCGCCGACCTTATTCTATTTTTGGTTCAATTTGATTCGCGCCTACGGGCGCTTTTGATTTTAAGGCCAGCGAATTTGTGCCCACAGAAAACTTGTCGGAACTTGTTAAGCCAGGAAGAGGAATTAAGTTTTTTGTGTAGGCCTTTGAGGAGAAAGAATGTTTGTTTTAGGAAACCTTGTTTACGCTTTAGCTCACGTTGTTGATATACTTTTGTCGATTTACATGTGGATCGTAATCGTGGCCGCATTGATTTCGTGGGTCAATCCTGATCCGTACAATCCTATTGTAAGGTTTCTCTACGGGATTACCGAGCCACTATTCAGCTTTGTGCGGCGTCATCTTCCAATACCGCAGATGGGAATAGATTTTTCGCCACTTATTGTCCTTCTGGCAATCGTTTTTCTTCAACAATTCCTGGTTAAGACCCTTCTCCAAATAGCTGACGCGTTCCGTTAATCCAGTACGCTTAGGTTCATACGATAAAAACGAAACGACCGGCGCGTTTAGTGACCGGTCGTTCGCTTTAATTTTATTATAAAATGAGATCAAAAGTCGTCGAAGTCTATCGTTAATTCATCATCGGCATAATCTTCGTCGACTTCAAGGGAGGACAATAAATCCACGGGGCCACCCTCAAGGGGATCTTCAAAGTCAGCGAGAGCTTCGGCCAATGATTCTTCTTTCACATGGCCGATGTAGTAATCAATATTGTGGGAATGAGGCATGCTTGATCCTCCCGTTTTCTATGAATGCCGTTGCGTCGCAACTAGAAATAAATAAAGCATAACGGGTGGATATTGTCAATACTTAAAGTTTTACATTAATGCTATTTCGAGACAGCTTTTGTCCCGAGCCCCCTTGCGATAGTCCAAAAGATGCGAAGTCTCTACTCGATTACTCTAGTTAAATCCGAAAACTTCCTGCCATACTCTTTATATTTTAGACAATTTTTTAAATGAAACTCTCGCTCGGATTCCGTGCAATCTCGGACCGGGCGCGCAGGAATCCCCATTGCTACCTTGTTGGCTGGTATGGCGCTACCTGGGCTTACAACGGCGCCGGCCCCCACTATAGCCCCTTCTTCGACTACGCTCCCATCAAGTACCAAAGCCCCAATACCAATCAAAGCCCTGTCGTGAATTGTGGCTCCATGAATTACTGCGCGATGGCCCACAATCACCTCGGCGCCAATAACTAACGGAAACCTGTCCGTTGTCACATGTAGTGTACAATGGTCTTGTATATTGGTTCGAGCGCCTATCCTTATGTAATTGGCGTCAGCCCTGGCGACTGTATAGAACCAAAGATTGCTACAATCTCCAATTTCTACATCACCTAACAGAATGACCCCCGGAGCTAGAAAAACCTCTGCGCCGAGTTTCGGTTTTATTCCCCTATATTCAATTATCATCGAATTCTCCATGTTGAAAAATGGCTCGTCCAAAACAGTCGGAGCGTTCCTAATTATTCCCCGTCCGTGATATCGCCTGGAAGAAATCCCAAGAAATGGACCTCTGACGTTGTGGATTAAAATCTTTGTCGTGAGCCTTCATTTGGTCGAGTTGAACCGGTCTCCTGAACACCTTATAGAATTCATATCTTAGGACGAGGACTTTGCCAGCCCTGGGGCCCGACAGTCCGACATGCTCGCGAACATGTTCCGAGTCGAATTTCTCATCACTATACAGAGCCTTGCAAAGAGTTCCAGGATCTTCGAAGGACCAGCTACTTATCCGCGCTTCACCCACAGCCCCCACACTGTTGACGTAAAATAGCGCCGGCAATCCTTGCCTAATTTCTTGAAAACCGGTTGGGAAAGAGTAAACGAGGTTTCCACTCAACTGGCGGGTCCTTGAATCGTCTCTAGCAAACAAATTGTTATACCTGTGTTGTGGCTGAGGCAATTCGATCATGGCCGGGGCTCTTTTTTTGTCGATTGTTACCAACAAAGGTTTTTCATTGTTCCCCCTTATCATTAGTGGGAACAATAGAGTTTCCAATTCGATGGCCTCAAGAGGACGCGCGGGTGGAGTTACTATCAATTTTGGCCCCTGTCTGCTGATCTTGTGCCATGAGGGGAAAAGAAATGGATTTTGATAGATGGCTTTCGACCTATAAAAAAGGCTTTCACTTCCAACTCTCGTCTCGTAACCCCATGAAGAGAACAGACCGGCCAGAAAAGTTAAGATTTCAGATTGCGATATTATACCGTAGACAAGTTTTTTGGAGAATTTGACGGAATTGATCCCGTCAGTTTGAGCGGACCATGACATAGCCTCGTAGATAAACCCACAGGATTTCAAAGTGTTTATAAGCCTTTCGGCTTTTGTTTCGAGGAGAACGAGGCTAACTTTGGAAGTTTTTAATTCAGCCCATTTCATAATCCCCTGTTTTAACAATTCAATGTCCAGACCTGCCTTTCGGGCCCGGTCTGAGATAGCGATGGCGTCTACAGCTATTTCGTCATCCGTTATTCTTGACCATAGTAACGCCGCTTCCGCTCTGTTATCCATCTCAATCGATGAAATGTTCCAGTTGTCATGATCCCTGGTGTGTCCTGACTTGAAAGGCAATTCTTCGAAAATAGCATCCCTGACAAAACCGTTTCCGAGGAAAAGCTCAACATCCTTGAAACTTCTTCCTGCCATCGATTTGATTACTGGTTTCATGACTGGCCTTACCCAAAAGGAAAAAACAATGTCATAATCAGAGTGGGTTCATTTTAAACTGCAACTCAAATAGATCATATTTGACCTGCGCTGCAAGTTCAATGAAGAAGTTTGATATTATTCAGAGTTGTTTTTATAGTATGCGAAAATCCAGGCCGAACAACAAATATTTGTCGCGCCGGTGTTAATATTAACATGTGAGTTTTGAGGAGAATTAGATGAAGGACTTCTTGGCGCCGTGTATGGTAGTAGGCGCTCGTGGGATGTTAGGCCGAGACCTTTGCGCGTCGCTCAGAGAGATAGGAACCCATATTGTTGAAATGGACATTCCGGAAATGGATATATCCAGTTTATCTTCAGTCATGGATGTTATGGGAAAAGTGAAGCCTAAACTGGTCATAAATGTCGCGGCCTTAACAGACGTTGATGGATGTGAGTCCCAACAGGAACAAGCTTTTAAGGTAAACGCGACAGGCCCGGAGAATCTTGCTGTGGCGGTTAATGAACTGGGATCGTTTCTGGTCCACATTAGCACTGACTATGTATTCGACGGATCTAAGAACATGCCGTATAGGGAAGATGATCCACCCAATCCCTTGGGGATCTACGGTAAATCAAAATTGGAAGGAGAATTGAGCATAAAAAGGGTTCTTTCGACGAATTATTGCATTATAAGGACTCAATGGCTTTATGGCGCCAATGGTAAGAACTTCGTCGACACCATAATTAGGGCTGGGGGGGAAAACAAAACCTTAAAAATCGTTAATGATCAGTTCGGATCACCCACGTATACTGTGGACCTTTCCGCGGCAATAATTAAATTGTGCTTGATGAGAGCAAATGGTGTTTTTCATGTTACAAATTCCGGGTATACTACCTGGAGCGGTTTTGCGTCAAAGATCTTTAAACTTGTCGGCCTGGATGACGTTGAGATCCAGGATATCGATACGCGACGCCTCGGCCGCCCGGCCCCGCGTCCCCTTTATTCTGTGCTTGACAATTCCAGGTTTGTGCGTCTGACGGGCATAAAATTGCCCCAATGGGAAGATGCCGTTGGAAAATACCTTTTTGGAAGGACTGTTTAAGAAATGAAAATGACAATAACTGAAAAAATCCTGGCCGCTCACGCTGGACTTGAATTCGTCAAGCCTGGACAACTCATCGAAGCGAATGTCGATATTGCTCTGGCCAATGATATAACTTTGCCTTTAGCTCTCAAACCTTTCAAAGACGCCGGTGGAGTTAAAGTTTTCGACCCCGAAAAGGTAGTTGTGGTCCTGGATCATTTTAATCCTGCTCAAAGTATTGATTCGGCCATGATGTTGGTAAAGTCACGAGATTTTGCAAACGAGATGAAATTGGTTAATTTTTTCGACCTTGGTTCAATGGGAATTGAGCACGCTCTTCTTCCGGAAAGGGGAATAGTTCGGCCTGGGGACCTTGTTGTGGGAGCTGACAGCCATACGTGCACTTATGGCGCTTTGTCGGCGTTTTCAACTGGAGTTGGAAGCACCGACTTTGCCGCGGCCATGTTAACCGGCAAATGTTGGTTCAAGGTTCCGGAATCAATGAGATTCATTCTGACTGGAGCATTTGGGGAATGGGTAAGTGGTAAGGACTTGATTTTGAAGATAATTGGGGATATCGGGGTAGATGGCGCTCTTTACCATGCAATGGAATTTTCTGGACATGGGGTTTCCGGCCTGACGATGGCTGATAGGCTCACCGTATCGAACATGGCTGTTGAAGCCGGGGCCAAGAACGGTATATTTCCGTTTGATCCGGTCACCAAGATATATGCTGAAGAGCATGGATCACGCCCATATACCATCTACAAATCTGATGACGGCGCTCAATACTGTTCCGAGACGGTTATAGAGCTTGACAGGATTGATCCATTGGTTGCGTTACCATTTTCGCCGGAAAATGTTCGGCCAGCTTCAGAAGTAAAAGACATGAAGGTGGATCAGGTTGTTATTGGGTCCTGCACCAACGGACGAATTGAAGACATTAGGGTTGCGGCCTCGGTTCTCAGGGGGAAGAAGGTAGCAAAAGGGGTTAGGCTGATAGTTCTTCCCGCAACTCAAAATATTGTGGTTCAGGCGATCAAGGAAGGTTTGATTGAGATAATCATTGAGGCTGGCGGAATTGTCTCGACACCAACATGCGGGCCATGTCTTGGTGGACATATGGGTATACTGGCGCGTGGGGAACGCGCAGTTTCAACAACTAACCGGAACTTTGTCGGCAGGATGGGGCATCCTGAAAGTGAAGTAATTTTGAGTTCGCCGGCTGTAGCCGCCGCTAGCGCGATCACAGGAGTCATAACAGACCCAAGACAAATTTGACGTAATTTTTTTTGAATTAGCCTTTTGGGGTTATGATTGATTTCCTTTTGGAAGTGTTTTGAAAATTTGGCTATATTTTTCTGGACAGAAACCCAAAAAATCAGTTAGATTAAAAACATCTTTATTGCCATGATTTTTTGTGTTAATTTTGCTTTAGTGGCGTAAGCGTCAGAGTGGATCGAGAAAAAATATCTTGACTTCTCAAAACCATTCTGATAATCAAAGTATCAAATAGCTTTTGTTCGTCTATAATTCCACATTTGGTTTCACGCTCTTTTTCTGTGGAGCCTAATAAAAGGAGGATTTGGGTATGGTTAAAAGAATGATCGTTCTGTTAGGCGCAATGGCCATTATGGTGAGCGGAATGGCCGTAGTAGCGGAGGCGCAATGTTCAGGGATGCCTATGGTTGCCAACTCAGGGGATATGATTATGATCCCCATGAAAGTTAAAACCTCTTTCAGCAAATCCGTTGCTGGAACAGCCGGTGGTGACAGCACTCTTATGCTGAGCGGCTGTGAACAGTATACTGGTGGATTCCGTCCTTGGGGCGTTTGGAAGGGCACAACCTGCACAGAAAGAGTTCAGGTTATCCCTCCGAAGTGTGTTGCTCCCGCTTATGGCGGACCAATCGCTTGGGGCGCTCCTCCGGCTCTTCCTCCGAATTCAAAGCTCGTAAGCAATGTTGAAAAATACACTGTTAAGTCCCCTGGCTGCAATCCTTGTGTAACGCCTGGCTTGGGTTATGAAATGATCAAAAAGCAGGAGATCAGATAAGTTAACAGTTTTCGTGGTTACCTTCAAAAGACCGGAGTTCTTCTCCGGTCTTTTGCGTTCTATGTTTTGATGTTCTTTACTTCAATATTTTCCATCGGAGTAATTCAGTGACACACGATTCTTACGTCTTGATTCTGGATTATGGCTCTCAATATACTCAGCTCATCGCTAGAAGGGTTCGAGAAGCAGGTGTCTATTCGGAAATTCATCCATTCAACACCGCTTTGAATATTGTCAAGACAAAGCCACCAGCGGCAATAATATTGTCAGGTGGCCCAGCCAGTATATATGATCCGGATTCTCCTCAGTTGGACCAACAAATTCTCAACTTGAACATACCCATTCTCGGTATATGCTACGGGCTGCAGGCGCTCGCCCATTTATTGGGTGGATCAGTTCAAAGGGCCTCGGAACGCGAATATGGACGCGCTGTCCTTAAGCGAATCTCCGGTGGATCGGTCCTTTTTGATGGCCTTCAAAAAGCTGAACTTACCGTCTGGATGAGTCATGGAGACAAGGTCATTGCTCCGCCTCCCAATTTTAAGGTTACGGCTTCGACTCCCGATACTCCTGTGGCCGCTCTCGAAAGCGATGATGGTCTTATCTGCGGAGTTCAATTCCACCCTGAGGTCGCTCATACACCTAACGGGCCTCAGATTTTGGCTAACTTTCTTTTTAAAATAGCCAAAATTAAACCCACCTGGTCCATGTCATCATTCGTTGAAAGTTCCATTCTTGAGGTTAGAAGACGCGTTGGGGATTCCCATGTAGTCGCTGCGCTATCAGGTGGGGTGGACTCTTCTGTCATGGTGGCATTGATACACAGGGCTATTGGAAAGCAACTTCATCCAATATTTGTCGACAATGGTCTCCTCCGAAAAGACGAAGCCGAACGCGTCCATCAAGCACTGGAGCAGCGTCTCGGGATTGAGGTCGATCACATCGACGCTTCGGAACGCTTCGTGGGTAAACTCAGTAAGGTCACGGACCCTGAGAAGAAAAGAAAAATTATCGGCGCTGAATTTATCCAGATCTTTGAAGAAGAATCTTCCCGGTTTCCAAATGTTCGTTTCCTGGCGCAAGGGACCCTGTACCCAGACGTCATTGAAAGTGTGTCATTTAGAGGTGGCCCCTCCGCAACTATTAAGAGTCATCATAACGTAGGTGGTTTGCCAGAATTCATGCGTCTTGAATTGATTGAACCTCTACGGGAACTGTTCAAAGACGAAGTCCGCGAGTTGGGCCTTGTGTTGGGCCTTGACGATAGCCTTGTGTGGCGCCATCCGTTTCCCGGCCCCGGTCTGGCGGTTAGGATCCTGGGTGAAATTACTCGTGAAAGACTTGATTTGCTCAGAGAAGCCGATGCGATTGCAATCGATGAAATTAGGAAAGCAGGGCTGTATAGGGACATTTGGCAGGCTTTTGTGGTCCTATTACCAGTCAGGTCTGTCGGTGTCATGGGAGATGAAAGAACTTATGAGCACGTCGCCGCTTTGAGGGCGGTAGATTCTACTGATGGAATGACAGCGGACTGGTTCAGATTGCCCCATGATGTAATGGCGGTTATTTCAAATAGAATAATAAATGAGGTTCGCGGCATCAATCGTATAGTCTATGACATTTCATCTAAACCCCCCAGTACTATCGAATGGGAATGAGAACAGAGAGATGGACAAAAGCTAGAAAATAGCCTGAACATGGACTACGTCCGAAGTTTAGCCAGGCTAGGATTTTTCGAGATCCTTAATATATTTTTTAAGGTTTACCAGTTTTTCACGGGGGAAATTGTTGATCAGTCTTCGGACCCGTTCAAATTTGGGGTCATCTTTTAGTGACTGGTACGGTTTCGGGCTTGTCTCTTGACACGACGCGGCAGGAATATGCATTGTCCGTTCTCCAGATTGACTTTGTGGTCCAGCGTTAATGAATTGATCCCGCTATTAATCCAACCATTTTTCAAAGTCAACTGAAAAGCCCACCTTCCCGGTAAATTATTTCACAAATCGTTGTATCTAATGATTTCAGTATGTTATGGCTGGCGTGCGTTTCTGTAGTCATTACTTGGACCTGTCAAGATGATCCGCTTGGGGTCCATTTAACTAAGGCGCATTAGGTGAAGAAATCTATTTTGGATAGAACAGTTAAGCACAAAAAAGAAGACCGCCTTCGGGAAAGTATCAAGGGGGGGGAGTCATGATACAATGAAGACGGCCTCACCATTTCTAATTTAAACTTATATGCCCAAGAAGTCAATCTGTAAAGAGCAAAACGCAATTAATTAACACCTTTTAGAAAAGCGCCACTAATCTGGCGTCCACAAAAAGACATCCTTTTGAGTCTTGAATAACCTTTCCAGAAAAGCTTAGGCTTGACGCATTGCTTCCATTAGGCTAAAAAATAATTCAATTTCGCACATTGGAATGAGGGCATAATTTTCTTATATTGTTTTTGGACGACTCCCCCAAATTGCGCTAGAGGAGTAGCTAACACAATGCCAGACAATCATGACGCAAGAAAGCATCCCCGGATTAGAGTCAGGGTCCCCAATTCTCTGCGAATTAAAGTTAAAGATGGTGACTGTCTGGCGGACCTCCTTGATATAAGTCAGGGAGGAGTAGGCGCCGAATTCTTCGATTTGTTCGATGTTCTTATTTTCACGGAGGGAGATGTAGTCAAACTTCAGTTTCTTCTAAAACCCGAGCAAGTCGATAACAAGAACGCTAAAGATGTGCTTGACATGGTCCAGAAACAGCAAATAGAGCCGGAAAACACTATCGACACCGTGAACGGAACAGAATCAAAGGAGATCTCCTTCGAAACCGACGCAAAGATTGTCTGGACTTATCTGAATAAGCTGGGTCTGGAGTTTGTGGTTTAGACCGGCGGTTAATTTAAGCTTCTTTCTTCAAATATTAGGATTTGAGTGATTAAATGTGACTCCTCGCTGGTTTCTGAAACGGGCCCTAAAATGGGGCGTTGAATGGACTACTGAATTATCCGGTGGTGGATTAATATATCGTAACTCTTCCTATTTTAAGACTGGATACCGGATACTCAC
>JACWAG010000482.1 GCA_014874425.1 Syntrophaceae bacterium
AAGACGCTCTTTATTAAACCGTTCAATGACCTCTCTCATTTTGCTCGGGGCTTTTCTTCTTTTTTCGGCCGTTTTGGCGTATGTTTGGGCTTGACTGGTTTACGAACGGCTTCTTTGATCTGAGGTTTTGGTTCCGGTTCCGGCCCTCCCATTTTTTCCAATTGATTGTCGAACGCCTTCCATGATGCGGCAAATTCGCCTGCTTGCCGTTGGAGGCCGCTCAAAGCTTCCTTGGCCTCCAGAAAAGCCTGAAGCGATCTGAGTTCTTCGGTCATGTCGACTTTCCAGGGAGATTTGGAATCGGTCTTGGTCAATCTTATCAGACGGGTTCGTCCCTTCAAGGTCCTGACCTGCAAGAGCGCCAGTCCTTCATCCGTTTTTACCAGAGTGGGCGGCGCCACAGGGTCCAATATGTTCAAAAGCGCCGTTTTCTCTGGCGGTTGACCCAACTTGTACTGTTCGTCAATCTCTTTGACCAGATTCAGGGAATCTGGGGATAGCAGCTTTCTGGCGTCCTGAACTTTGTCAGCGTTCATTCTCTCACGATACAGAATAAACACCTCTTCAGGCTGCACCGGCGTGACATCGCAGCTTACCAGCAGAGAAAAAGTTACAGTCCCGATTAGAATTAAAACCAACAGGATCGGCGTTCTTGAGCCGGCTCTATAGAGTGATACTGAACGACTGGATTCTGTCTTCATTTGTTCCGGTTATTACACGCTCAGACTATTGTGGCAATGGAAACCAAAGCTTGAACATACTACCTTTTCCTGGATAGCTATCCAATTCTATGGTACCGTTATGCAGTTCTATCAGTTCCTTGCAAATCGAAAGACCCAACCCTGATCCGACTTCTCCGTCCGTCCCCTTTTCTCTTCCACGATGGAACGGTGAGAAAAGTCGTTCTCTGTCCTGATCGCTTATCCCAATTCCATTATCGGAAACTGCAACTGAAACGCCGCTTGTTCCCTTTTTAGAAAGTTCGTTCGTATGGATTCGGATTATTCCACCCCTGTTCGTGAATTTTATGGCATTACTTATCAAATTATTCAGGATCCTGGTTATTTGTCCAATATCCCCTGAAACCTTAGGGAGATCTTTTTGAAGTTCAGTCTCGATTTTCAGGTCCTTGGCCATAGCTAGGGTCCTCATGGTCTGAACACTCTGATTCACAGCCAGATTGACATCTGTAGGCAATAGCCTGAGTTGGGTAAGGCCTGAATCCAGTCGTAACAATTCCAGTAGAGAATTGATGAATGACAATTGCTGGTTCGCGGATTCGAACATTCGGTCCACGTTTATCGAAAGCTCGGGCGGGATGTCGCTCCTTTTCAAAAGACTCATAGCGCCAAGCAATGCTTGAAATGGCGCACGGACATCGTGCGTGAGCACGGACAGAAGTTTCGCCTGTTTCCTGTTAATCTCCTCAGTCCGTTTGCGCAATCTGTTGCGTTCAACCAGACTGTTGATCATCAGGCATATTTTTCGCGGGTCTGTGTTCAAAAGTTCCCGTTTCTCGAAATAGCCGTCAGCCCCTGCTTCGAAAGCCTGATTCCAGGCCTCTACGGTTTCCATGGAAGAGTTGATTAGCACAGTACTGTGGGGATCGTCCTTTTTGATAGACCTGCATATGTCTACACCATTTCCATCAGGAAACATGATGTCCAGGAGGATGACATCAAAATCACCGGATGACGCTTCCATTGCGTCCTTTGCCGTTGAAACCTCCTGAATCCTAAAAGAGGAGCCTAACATGAGCCCTACCCTCTTTCTGATTATGTCTTCGTCATCGGCTATGAGCAGGGATGGCTTGTGCATGGATCATGTCTCAATGGATTTTGGCAGAGTGAGGGTGAAGCAGGCCCCGTTTCCCAGAGAACTCTTGACTTCAAGGCGTCCACCGTGGGCCTTTGCGATCTTTCTGGCCAGATAAAGACCTCTACCACTGCCGCCTGTGGTGAAACCCAAATGAAAGATTTTCCCCAGATTTTCCGGAGGTATTCCAGGTCCGTCGTCTTCCACCGAACAACAGGCCTGATTGATCAATGATCTCAAATTGATTTCGACCCTTCCACCTTGATGGCAGAACTTAACAGCGTTTCTGACCAGATTGTCTATTGCCCGTCTAAGAAATCTTTCTTCACCTGCGACGTATATTCCCTGTTCATACAGATGATTGGATTGAATTTTTACGCCTTTGTTCGCAGCTACTTCCGAGTAATTTCCCAAACACCTATCTACAAGTATGTTCAGGTTTACCGCTGTGGGTTGTATCTGAAAAGAATCAGAATGGAGCCTTATAAAATCTATTCGCTCTTCCAGCATGTGGAAAAGCTCTAAACGCTTGTTTTCTATTTGTTCGAGAATTTTTACAGATTCTTCAGGCGAGCCTTCCAATATTAACCGTTTTGCGCTGTCTATACCAATTCCCATAACATCAAGGGCCGCCGACAACTCATGCCTATATAGCTTACCGACTTCTTTATTTATAAGATTTTGATCAGTGCTATTCCTGATGAGCACCACCTGTGGGCCCAGCTCAATGTCAAAATGCTTGCCCTGAGTTTCCAGGGAAATTCTATCACCAAAAATTTGCGCTGATATTGCTTTGTCGGATCCCAATTTTCTGATGTTTGAAACTACCTTTTCCCTGGAATACCGCCGGATAGCGTCTTCGAAGGAGATAGGACCGAACAGTGTTGTACGGAGCCAGTTTTCGTCCTGTAACGTTTTCTCTGCGGCAGGATTCATATAATAAAGAGATTTTGCCTGGTCCACGCAAATTATACCATCAGGAGACATTTCAAGGGCTTGTCTGTCCAACTCGCTGTTTTTAACTTTTCGTTCCCGTTCCTCTTTCATCTTGACGGTCCTGGATCTTTGTATGGACTCCTTGGCTAAAGGATATGTTTCGAACAGGAACCTCCTTGCGAGACCTTGTTTCGCGATGTCGGACGTCAGTATGTAACCGGAACCGGTTCGGTCAACGATTCCGGAACCGGCAAGAAGCTGGAAGTAATTGCTGTCCGCTGAATTAAGCCACAATTGTCTAAGGTCCTTGTCGGACAGAGGAACATAGAACAACCACGCTAAATAGAGGACTCTCGTGAGCGAGGAGAGTTCCCTGACATCCAGAACGGACCTGACTAACTGATGAAAATCATCTGCCCCACAGGTGGCTGGAACCTTTCTCGGAATATCCCTACACGGGATGGATGGTCTCCAATTTCTCAAAATAGATGTTTTGGGATAACGCGTCTGCATGGACTTCAAAAGGTCAGGAGTCATACCATTGTTGAGGATGGCAAGGGTGCAAAGACGGGCCAGATCTTTCAACTCCTCCGGAGTGTCTGGTTTCTGTTGAAAATTTTCTATAAGAAACGGAATAGAAACCGCTGGATCAATATGACGGAGAATCAATATCTGCATAAAGCCCATTTCAGGGGCCTTGAAATCCTTTAAAATAGGCTCATAACCGCCTCTGAGACTCCTATAAGCCCATAGACAGGCAGGGGAAAGGAACCCACGAGAATGGATTGCTTTCCTTAAAGACATTCGTTGAACCGGATTGGCCCATCTGACACCGGCTTGAATTGCCACATTCAGGTATGAACGTCCACCCGATTCTATTATGTCGAGTAGTTTTACAAAAGCTTCATCAGAGAAACAAATGGAATCTCCGCTCGAGTAGAATAAATTCCTGAACTTGGAAAGTACAGTGTCGATCCTGGTTCGTTTCTCGAGTGCGATTATAAATTGGCTCAACATAATTGACTAATTACTCGGAATCACGTAAAAAGTCAAGTAAACAAAGCTTTAAGTAAGACCAGATTCTTTTGCGGTTGATGTTCAATATGCGGTTAGTTGTTTGTGCAGGATTTTTATATGGACCCTATCCTGATGGGATAGAAAAGTGATATATTGGGTTTTCGGATTGTTTTTGTGTTATTGTTTCAAACAAGCGGCAAAAAGACTTGCGCTCAGTTGTTTTGTCCCGGAATTTCCATAACCCTGATAGCGCAGCGGTAGCCGAAAAGTAAGTTTAATCTGGTCGAATAACTATTTTAGATCGGCCGTGCGCTGAAATTGCGACAGGAGCAGGAGGGCCGAGCAGTGGAAGATAAAGAACGAATTTATGGTTTTGATACAACAGCGATTCATGCCGGTCATGCGCCTGATCCTGTGACCTTGTCTCGCGCTGTGCCCGTTTACAGAACTTCGTCTTTTGTTTTCAAAGACTCGGAGCATGCCGCGAATCTTTTTGGATTGAAAGAACCGGGCAACATTTATTCTCGAATAATGAACCCCACATCCGACGTGCTTGAAAAGAGGATGGCTTCTTTAGAAGGCGGGGTTGGCGCTTTGGCTCTGGCGTCAGGTAGCGCCGCTGTCTTTTATTCTGTGATCAACATCATTGAGCATGGATACGAGCTTCTAGCGTCCAGACACCTTTACGGAGGCACTTTCACGCTTTTTCACGATATTCTGCCGCAACTAGGCATTAAGACACGGTTCGTTGACTGCGGAGACGCAGAGGCTTTCGCAAGTTCAATTAATCCAAAGACTCGCGCCATCTTCATAGAAACAATAGGAAACCCCGAACTTTGCGTGCCGGAGTTCCTGGAAGTCAAAAAGGTAGCAAAC
>JACWAG010000483.1 GCA_014874425.1 Syntrophaceae bacterium
CTTCTCTCACATGATACCGTCGTAGCGTCCGGCTCTGTAGCCCGAGTGGATGAGAGCAAGTGTATCGGATGCGGGGCCTGTGTCTCTGCCTGTACGTATGGTGTCCTGGAACTTCGCGATGTTAAAAAAGGGAAAAAGGCGACGGTGAATCCTGTCCTATGTAAAGGAGATGGTCTCTGTAACACAAAGTGTCCGACAGGAGCGATACAACTGATGCACTTTACCGACGACGAGATCTTGAGCGAAATTGACGCGGCATTTCCAGTGGAAGAGATCATACAGCCAATGGACGTTGCGGTTGGATATGTTTAATACGAATGAATGAAGCCGAGATTACCAAATAGGAGGTGAGAACGTATGAGCACAGGACTTAAATACAAACCAAAAGTCGTTGGGTTTGTATGCCATTGGTGAGTATACGGCGCAGCCGACTTAGCTGGAGTTTCCAGACTACAATATACGACTGAAATGAGACTTATTCGCGTCATGTGTTCCGGTCGAGTCGACCTGGGATTTGTACTCAGAGCCTTCTCAAACGGAGTGGATGGAGTGTTTATTGGTGGCTGCCGTTTGAACGAATGCAATTATGTGACTCATGGCAACTTCCATGCGCTCAATATGGTACTTTTGGCTAGAAGAATAATGGAACACATAGGCCTGAACCCGGAGAGATTGAAGATCGAATTTATGTCCGGCGCTGAAGCCAACCTTTTTGTCGAAGCTGTCAATGGTTTTGTCAAACAGGTGAAAAAGTTGGGACCACTGGGTGAAAGCGAAGGACTGGACCAAAATGATGTAAAGTTGAAAACTGCGGAAATTACGAAGTTAGTCCCCTATATTAAGATGGTGAACCAGGACAAGCTGGCGTCACGACTAAAAACTCCGGAAGAATATGACGGACTTTTCACGCATGACGAGATAGAAAAGTTATTTCGTGAAGTGGTATCGTACTATATCGACCCGACCAAGTGCCAGGCGTGTTCAATTTGCCTTAAAAGATGCCCTGTAGAAGCGATTGCAGGCGCCAAGAACCTGATCCATATAATTGATCAGGAGAAATGCATAAAGTGCGGGACCTGTTTTGAAGCTTGCCCCCCTCGCTTTGGCGCGGTGAGAAAGATCTCCGGCGAGCCTGTTCCACCTACTATTCCTGAGGAAGCGAGAACTATAGCAAGAAAGAGTAAAGCCTGACGTTTAATAGGATTCCCGGGTTGAGCAATGTTGGGATTCAAGTCTGAACCAAATTGAAGACTTGTTTTTGTTGTTGTGTTCAATTCAAATGACCATGCCGGCAACTGGGCGTGGCATGCTTTAAATCAGGAATTGCGGAGCAATTTTCCTTGTCTGAACAACACCCCACGCAATCACATGAACAACCTGGCCTTTTAGAAGAATTTGACGTGAAATTTCTAACAAGCCTGTAGATTACAAAAACCGCAGCCAACAATACAATCAATCCTACAATAACGTCCTGCAACATTTTCTGTTCCTTTTGGGCTGATTGCTAAGTGAGCCCGATCCCGAGCAGAGTACCCGTGGTTTTAACAATGAATGCCACGAAATATGCCAATACAGTGGTATAAACCATAGCAAATAACATCCATCGCCACTTTCCGGTTTCTCTCTTGATGACAACCAATGTGACTACACAAGGGGCATATAACATAACGAACATTATCAACGTGAAAGCCATCAAAGGATTCCAGCCAGGTTCATGTTTGAGCTGTTCCGAAAGTGTGGGATATTGTTCACGTTCAACGGCGCCCATGCTATATGCTGTTCCTAAAGTTGAAACCACAACTTCTTTGGCGGCAAAGCCTCCCAAGAGAGCTACATTGGTTTTCCAATCAAATCCAATCGGTTTGAACACCCAGACTAGGCCAGCCCCGACCCTACCAGCTACCGTACCCCTTAATTTTTTGCTTTGTTCCTCATTTTCAAGTCCTAATTTGTCTTCTTTATACTGGGCGTATTTTAAAGTTAATGGCGTGGCGATTTGTTGAGTATCTTTGCCCTCGGCGGATTGTGAATCTTCAAAACTTTTAAGGTCCTGTTGATTCTTTAAGACTGAACTTACCGCCGGATCATTGAGGAAATGGGACGTCAAATTGTCCTGTTTCTCTTCAAAGAACGCCTTTTGTTCAGTGGAAAGCCCAGGGAACGTCATTAAAACCCATATTATTATGGAGACAGCCAATATAACCGTGCCAGCTTTCTTTAAATACATCCAGGTGCGTTCCCACGTATGTATTAAAAGCCCCTGGAATGTTGGGACCCGGTATGGTGGCAACTCTAGCACGAAAGGGGCGGATGGACCGGACAAAACTGTTGAACGAATGGCTCTTCCGGCCAAAAGGACCATCACCCATGATATTAGTGTGAGCAAAAACATTATGGCGGCACGATTACCAGGGAAAAAGGCCCCAATTAACAGAGCGTATACGGGCAATTTAGCGCCACAATTCATTAGGGGCGCGACCAGTATGGTGACCAACCGTTCTTTGGGTTCTTTCATGGTGCGGGTGGCCATAATGCCGGGAACAGCGCAACCGCCGGCAATTCCTCCAGCTACCATAAGAGCAAGCATCGAAGCGCCATGCAACCCAAACCCACGTAAGACTCGATCAAGCATAAAAGCGATACGAGCCATATATCCGGTATCTTCCAATATTGCGATTGCGAAAAACATAAATGCTATTAATGGCGTAAACCCTAATACTCCACCAACCCCTTTAATCATGCCACTCACTATTAATGACTTCAAAAGTCCTTCAGGAAGGATAGTGGAAACGCTGTCTCCAAGCCAAGAAAAGAAGGAATCAAAGTATTTAACCAAAGGAGCGCTACCGTTGAAAGTAAAAATATAAACGGAATAAAGAACTGCAAGCAGGATCAAAGGTCCTAACAAACGATTTGTAAGAACTTTGTCGATTGATTCGCTTAAATTTACCCTATCGGTTCGTTCGACTTGAACTGTTTGCTTGATAGCGCCGGATATGAATCCATACCTGGCGTCTGCAAGCACTATCTCAGGGCTATCGCCAAAAATATTAGTCAAATGGGATCGGCTTTTGTCGACCTGCTCCATTACTTTAGCTCTGTGATCAAGGCTGTCTATCTTTTTGATAATTTCTGTGTCGCCCTCAAGCAATTTGGCAGAAACCCACCGTGTGTTCACGGTGGCGGACGAAAAGCTGTTCGTATAAAGTAGGCCCTGAATTTTATATAGTTCGTCCTCAACCTCCACTCCATATGTGAACCTAGTGAAGTCTTCCGGTGATTGAGGTTCTTCAACTTGCGAAATTATGGCGTCTACCAGAGAGTCCATACCAACTCCCTTTTTCCCGTTTGTGGTTACAACGGGAACGCCAATTAAATTGGAAAAAAGCGTTTCATCAATGATTATGCCGCGACCGCGCGCGACATCGATCATGTTAAGGACTATTACTAATTTGCATCCCATTTCCAGAAGCTGGACGGAAAGATATAAATTTCTTTCAAGATTAGAAGCGTCGACGACATTGATGACTAGATCCGGCCTGGAATCAACGATAAAATTGCGAGCGATGATTTCTTCGAGGGAGAAAGCTGTTAACGAATATGTGCCTGGCAGATCTACTATATGAATTTCGCGCCCTTTATGTTTTAGAGTCCCCTCCTTTTTTTCCACCGTAACACCGGGCCAGTTTCCTACATGCTGTCGAGCGCCTGTCAATGCGTTAAAAATCGTGGTTTTGCCTGCGTTAGGGTTTCCGGCCAAAGCCACAGTGATTTTTTGTTTCATACAGGAATCCTTAAGCGGCAAGTTCTGGCTCATTCATCAAAATGTGAGCCGCCTGTTTTTTCCGCAACGTAATATGATAACCCTTAATCACAAATTCCATAGGGTCATTTAGTGGGGCGTATTTAACCACCTGGATCTCCGTTCCTCTAACAAATCCCATCTCCATCAAACGGAGTCTGAAATCAGGATCTCCACAGACCTGGACTATTTTACCTCTTTGTCCGGGTTTGTAATTTGACAATTTGATGGTTTTCTCCACGAGGCACTTATGATCAACTAACGAAACACAATTCAGACATTTTTTTTGAAACACTCTAGGGCTCATTTTCAGTAATCCTCCGAAGCTAAATCGTCTAGCCGAGAAGGCTATTTTTGTTAGATGCGTCGAACATACTTTTAACCCTCATACAAAATCTTGTCAAGTCAACTTTAGCAAGAATCTACTGGTGCGCCATTAAAATCTTGAGTATTTTTATCGTAAACCAGAAAAGCGCTTACAAAAACATACTCAACAAAAAGACATTCCTGAACCGGAAATCCTGGACCCTTTTTCATCCATTAATTCTTTGTAAGAAACGTCAGAAAATGCTATTTCAATTACACAAACCTGATTCCAGTGTTTCCGAAAACTTTTTGCCCCAGCTTTTGGAGTAAGGCATGAAAACAATAGTTGTTAGTGGTGGAGCCGGTTTTATTGGGAGCCATCTGACAGAAAGCCTTTTGAGCACAGGACACAATGTCCTGTGTCTTGACAACATGTTTACTGGTAGCAAGAAAAATATAGAGCCGTTTAGGGACCACCCCAATTTTGAATTTGTCAGACATGATGTAGTGGTTCCCATACTGCTGGAAGCGGACGAAATTTATCATTTGGCTTGCCCTGCTTCGCCTGTTCATTATCAGAACAATCCAATAAAAACCCTTAAAACATCTGTGATCGGGACTATGAATATGTTAGGTCTTGCGAAAAGAATCAAGGCGAGGTTTCTCCTTGCTTCTACTTCCGAAGTTTATGGAGACCCGGAAATTCATCCTCAGACGGAGAGTTATCATGGAAACGTAAATCCCGTGGGACCAAGGGCTTGCTACGACGAAGGAAAACGAGCTGCGGAAACCCTAACTGTAGGATATAGGGATTACAATAGTACCAATGTCGGAATAGCCAGGATTTTCAACACATATGGTCCCAGAATGTTACCCAACGACGGTAGGGTAGTTAGTAATTTCATATGCCAAGCCCTTCAGGGTGAAGACCTCACCATTTACGGAGATGGTTCTCAAACTAGATCATTTTGTTTCATCAGCGATATGGTCAATGGCTTGACCAAATTAATGGAAAGCGCACAACCGGGGCCAATTAACTTAGGCAACCCTCACGAGGTTACTATCAAAGAACTGGCGAAAACCATACTGAAGTTAATTGGGAAGGACAAATCCAAGATCGTTTACAAAGACCTTCCTCAAGACGATCCTACAAGAAGACGACCCGATATATCCTTAGCTAAAAAGGCCCTAAACTGGGGCCCTAAGATACCACTGGAAGACGGACTGAAGGCTACCATAGCCTATTTTGAAGAAGAACTGAGAATCAAGAATGGCTGAAACTCAGCGAAGGGATTCAAATTCCAAACGTAACATATTAATAGTAATTGGCGGCATTCTGGGCCTGTTTTTTTTGTGGCTTACCTTTCGTGATATTTCCCTCGTTGATTTGGAGGATGGCGTGCGGAAGATGAAGGCATGGTATTTACTACCCTGCCTTTTATTGGCCATCTCCTGTCAATTCGTACGGGCAATAAGATTTGGGGTAATCCTAAGCCCATTCTGTTCATTAAATCTCAAATCTCTTTGGGATTTACTTAATATCTGGGCGGCCGCCAACATGATATTGCCCGCCAGGCTTGGAGAGCTTGTTCGACCCTATCTTCTCCAGCAGAGAGGCGCTTCATTTTCAAGTGTGTTTGGCTCTGTGATGGTTGAAAGATTTTTTGACTTGTCTGGTTTACTGTTATTGTTAGGGGTCGTTTTGCTAAAAACACCGGACGCTCCACCAAGATTTTCTTTCCTGGGAATGTTTCTTTTAATTTGTCTTGTTTTCGGCTATGTCCTCGTGCTCATAATCTTGATAAAAAAAGACAAGGCTCTTTTTATTTTGAATAAAATCTTCTCAATATTACCTCGTAGAGCAGGAGAGTTTATCGAAGGGGTGCTCGAGAAATTAATCGATGGCTTGGGCATTATGGCCAGCCCTAAACAGGCCCTCATCATTTTCTTATATTCCGTGGTCTTATGGTTATTATTCTCCTCAACAACGTATCTATTTTTACTGGCGTTTTCTATAGACGCCCCATTCTTAGTGGCGGTAACAATTCAGCTTTTTATAGCGTTAGGTGTGGCGCTCCCATCAGCCCCAGGATTTATTGGAACTTTTCATGCGGCCGGTCGTTACGCTTTGGCCCTTTTCGGAATAGGGGCAATAGTAGCCGTGTCATTCGCTACTGTTTATCACCTGTTCAGTTTGGTTGTGTGCATTAGTTTAGGTCTAATTTCTTATCTTACGAGCGATTTTCGGTTGGACCAGAAGATTTTTTCCGGTAGCGAAAGCAGTTCTTAACAGGAGAAAATATGAGGGACTGGACCAATCTCGACAAGAACTACATATGGCATCCTTTCACACAAATGAAGGACTGGCTCGAATCCGACAATCTTATTATTGAACGGGGCGAAGGCGTTTACTTATATGCTACTGACGGCAAAAGATATTTGGACGGTGTATCATCACTGTGGGTCAACATTCATGGTCATAGGAAAAGAGAGATTGATGAAGCTATAATAAATCAAGTTCATAAATTAGCTCATTCTACACTTCTTGGTTTAGGGGCTGTGCCTTCAATAGAACTGGCTGAGAGGCTAGTTAGAATAACTCCGGACAATCTCGAGAAGGTATTTTACTCGGATTCCGGGTCAACAGCGGTAGAAGTCGCTCTCAAAATCGCTTTTCAATACTGGAAAAACAAAGGTCATGAGAGCAAGAAGCTCTTTGTAAGTTTGGACCAGGCATATCACGGGGACACCATAGGATCAGTGAGCCTTGGCGCAATAGACCTCTTTCACAGTATATTTCATCCGCTGCTTTTTCATACTCTGGTTATTCCCACACCTTTCCCGTATCGGAATCCCGAGTTAACAACCCATGAACTTAAAGATAATTGCCTGAATAATTTTCGAAAAATCGCTGAAGAACGTGGGTCGGAAATAGCTGCGCTCATTATCGAGCCATGCGTACAAGGCGCGGCCGGCATGATTGTGCATCCCAAAGGTTTTCTCAAAGGTTTGGAGTTGATTTGCAGGGAAAACGAGATCCTTTTGATTTGTGACGAGGTGGCGACGGGTTTCGGCAGAACAGGGACCATGTTCGCATGTGAACACGAGGATGTGAAACCTGATTTAATGTGTCTCGCTAAAGGAATGACCGGGGGTTATTTGCCGTTAGCCGCAACAATGGTGAGTAATCAAATTTTTGAAGCTTTTCTGGGAAATCATACGGAATACAAAACATTCTTTCATGGTCATAGCTACACTGGAAACTCCCTGGCGTGCGCTGCAGCGATCGCGTGCCTGGATATTTTCGACCGCGACCATGTGTTGGAACTACTAGACCCTAAAATAAAATTCCTGGGAAATTGCCTTTCAGAACGACTGGCCAATTTGGATCACGTTGGAGACATAAGACAATGCGGCTTCATGACTGGCATAGAACTTGTCGAAAACAAGTCACTGAGAAAACCTTATCCCGCTGAACTCCGAATAGGAACTGAAGTGACTCGAAATGTGCGCAATTACGGCGTAATTTTGAGACCTCTCGGCGATGTGGTGGTTATAATGCCGCCATTGAGTATTGAAAATAATGAAATTGAAACAATTGTCGAGGCTACTGAGAAATCTATAAAGGAAATTTGTCAAATCTGAGCTATGAACGGCATCTTTGTAACAGGTACTGATACAGGTGTTGGTAAAAGCGTAATTACGGCTGGTTTGACTAGTCTGCTGCGTAAAAGAGGGGTGGACTGTGTTGCTCTAAAACCGGTAGAAACGGGCTGTAAGCTTAACCATGGAGAGTTGTTTCCTGAAGACGGCCATTTCCTTTGGCGCGCCTCTCAGGAAAGTATAAGTTTAGATGATGTAACGCCATTTCGTTTTTCGCTGCCGGCGTCGCCATACCGTGCGGCTGCTTTGCAGGCCACTCGCCTAAGGATATCCGACATTATTGAGCACATTCGGGCAATCGAAGAAACCCATGATCTTGTAATCGTGGAAGGCGCAGGAGGTTTGTTTGCGCCTATTGAGGAAAATCGGACATTTGCTGATCTTATGAAAAAATTGGGCTTCCCAGTTGTTTTGGTGGCGCGCTTAAAATTAGGAACTATAAATCACACGATGCTTAGTATCGAAGCCCTCACGAAAAGAAACCTCGATATTTTAGGCGTAATTCTATCAAAATGTGACATGGAAGAAGGGCCGGAAGAGCAATACACTCCAAACGATATCAAGCGAATGATCGGAAACATCCCATTGTTTCAGTTTCCATTTGTCAATGTAAGCGTATCAGATAACCCGCAAGAAATTGGAGCAATGATGGAAAAAGTCTTAGGGAAAGAAAGTTTTCTAGAACAGTTCATATGTTAAATTACTTCTAAAAGTTGCTGCTGAAAATTGTCCCATGATCATTTATTCCCTGTCGGGTATGTGGTCCAGGGATAACGCCAAAACCTCTCTCGGACGACTAGTCCCGTCAGATGGGCCAATCAAATTCTGAGCTTCCATTGTTTCTATAATTCTGGCTGCACGATTATAGCCTATTCGCATATGCCGCTGAATCAGTGAAATAGAAGCGTGACCTACCCGTGTGACCAGAGCGACAGCTTCATCGTATTTTTCATCATCGATTGAATCGGCGCCTGTGCTCGATACGCCGTCGGACCCATTTACAATGTTGGATATCTCAGTAAGATAAACCGGTGAGCGCTGTGCCTTCGTAAAGTCTGCGATTCGTCGTATTTCATTTTCAGAAACAAAAGCGCCATGGAGCCTTAACAGTTTTGAAGTGCCGGGAGGCAAGAAGAGCATGTCTCCCATTCCGAGAAGATTTTCAGCTCCAACTGTATCTATGATGGTCCTGGAATCCGGTTTTGCCGAGACTTGGAACGAAATCCTGGCGGGGAAGTTGGCTTTGATAATCCCCGTAATAACGTCAACAGACGGACGCTGGGTAGCCAGGATTAGGTGGATCCCGGCCGCTCTTGCCATCTGGGCTAACCGGGCTATTGAAATTTCTATGTCTTTTGCAGCCACCATCATTAATTCGGCAAGCTCATCAACTATGATGACCAGATAAGGTAGCTTCTGCGGGGCTTCTTCCCCCTCAGGCGCGGATATTGAGCCGGTCTGAATTTGTTGATTGTAACCCTCAATATTTTTGGCGCCTGCTTCGCTAAGTAAATCGTAACGTCTCTCCATTTCTCTGATGGCCCAACTCAATACCTTGGGCACCTTGTCCGGGTCAGTTACAACCGGATAGATCAAGTGAGGGATATCCTGATAATATGAGAGTTCAAGTTTCTTTGGATCAACCATTATAAATTTGACTTCATCGGGTGAATAGCTCATCAACCACGAACAGATGAGGCTATTGAGACCGACTGATTTTCCTGTTCCGGTAGCCCCGGCAATCAACAGATGGGGCATTCTCGCTAGACTTGACGCAAATGGCTCACCGTCAATACATTTTCCCAAGGCCATCTTGAGGGGGGATGTAGATGATTTAAATACCGACGATTCTATGATTTCCCTAAAATAAACGATTTCTCTGTACAAATTCGGAACTTCGATGCCAACAGTGTCTTTGCCAGGAATAGGCGCTACTACTCTAGTAGAGCCGGACTTCAACGCCATTGCGAGATCATCCGCTGTGTTCAGCACCCGCCTCAGCGGAATGCCGGGGGCAAGTGTGATCTCGTACATGGTGATCACCGGACCAGGATGAATCTCAACTACCTGTCCCTTAATGCCTAGATCTGCAAGTTTCTGTTCCAATATTGAAGCGTTGGTTTCCAGTAATTTTTCATCCACGAATCTCTTGGATATTTCGGGAACATCCAGAAGGTCTGCTGGTGGTAAACGATAATCCGACTCAACTGAATAAGACTTTTGTTGATCAATAATCGGGGCGATATCAGCGTCGGCTCTTTTGGTAACTTTGATGGATCTGCCTAAGCTTGCCTCTGGTAAAGATTCTCCGACAGGACTAACTTCCTGAGGCCCCTTTTTGAAGCTTTGACTTAACTCTTCAGGATGCTCCCAATCATCTTTATCGTCTACGGCGAACTCTTCTGTTTGTTTTTCAGTGGTGAACTCGACACAAGGGTCAGGAAGCTCAATTGATTTCCATGGGACAGGAGCGGCTTTACTTACACTGATCCTTAGATTTTTGGAATCTGTGACCTGTGAACCGGAATTTTCAAAAGGCGGTTCGGAAATTTGATCTTCAACAGTTGCCGGCACATCGTCCGATGGTAAGAAAGAAAGTCTTTCCCAGCCATAAACTTCTAGTGGTCCCTTTTCAATCGTCTCATGTTCGAATAAGACGGGAGCAAGGGTATCCTGAGAACCAACGGAGGAGCAAGTCAATTTCTGTTTCTCAAGTTTTCGTCGCTGTATGAATAAAACACTTTTGCCAAAAATCGCACTCCCAAAAGATTTAAGTTTGTCCCTAATAACACAATTTATAAACTGAAAACCTTTAGCTGAAGGAAAGCAGATTTGAATCAATTTGAACAAAGATCCCTTTGACAATTCCAATGTGCTTATCAAAAGGACCGTAAGGCTGATTACGAGACTTCCAACCTGGCCAAAGAACTTGAATAAACCAGCATTTACCAGACTCCCTACTGCGCCACCCAGATGAAATGGAGAGAAATTCAAGATTTTCAAATTGGGGAAACGATCTATTAATGCGCACAAGATCAGAGAGAGGCCTATAAAACTTATATAATCCCAGAAACGCGCCGGTTTCACCACAGTCTGGTTGAAACAGCGAACCGCCATCATGAGGAAGAACAATGGAATGAAAAGCGAACAAACACCTACAACTTGGGCTAACGCGTCAGCTATGTGTGAGCCGATCAACCCACAAAGATTATGGGTATACGGACGAGTAGTGACAACATTGAAAGAAGGGTCCTTGGGGTCGTATGACACGAGGCATACCAGCAGGAAAACACAACATGCGAACCAAATAATAGCCTTGAAATCAGTTCTACCAAGCTTCGTCGAATGAGAATCGATACCGGGAATTTTCTTGAACAGTTGTTTATTTTCCAGCGTATTTGAAGCCATACAAGGTGTCCTCGCCATTGTTACGAAAAGGCTCAGTTCCTCATGGAGTGACGTCCGAACAAATTATTTAATTTGCTATACAATAAATAATAACATAATCAAAAAGTTATTTCAATAACATAGTCCATGGTCTAAGTTTATAAGAGATAATTAGAATTATATAGGCATAATACAATGTTATCAAATTATATTTCTAAATATTAAAATGGAATCGAATCTGTTCTGGTCAGAATAGAATAAGCAAATCTTCAATTCACATTTCCTACTAAAATGGTTATATTAAAATACAAGACTGTTTTAAAAAGGTTGTCTGTCATGATTCATGAACATGGATGCGAAAACTGCGAGGCCGGTTGCACGGGTCGACACAATGCGGAGCAACGTTCTGAGGACGTAAAGGCCGGGCCCTATTTGCTTTTGGCTGGGGCGCTTATTTTAGTGGCAAGTATCGTTGTGAGATGGTTATTCTATTAGGAATAGACTGTTGACAAATCGTGACAATGCTGTGACGCTAGACAGGCTTTACAAAAATTTTCAAAGCGTCATTTTTGTTCATTGTAACATGGTAACCATTTATATTTAGATTTAAATCACGAGACGATTCTTTTACTGATTCAATCTCAATTGTGACGCCTTCAGTCAATCCTTCCTGCCTCAGATTTTCTCTAAACTCTCCAAGTGCCTCAATTTGCTGAACAACCACCCTGGTTCCCGGGGCTGCTTCAGCCAGGGTCATCCCTCCCTCTAAAGCCACTTGTTGAGCTATAGCTCTGTCTTGTATACGTTTACGGGCCTCTTCGAGACAAAGTAGGCAATCATCACAGGATTCTGCGTTTATCTCCATCCATCTGGACTGGTCGACAGGGCAGGTCTGAACGAATTCAAGAAACCTTATAAGCTTGTCAATAACCTCAGGGTCCAGATAGTGTTCTATTCTGCACGCGTTGTCCTCGGCTACGTTATCGTTAATCCGCAAAACTGTCGCTAGAAAGCGTTTCAGAATTTCATGTTTTCGGACAATTTCCTTGGCTCTCAAAATACCCTTGTCTGTCAAGGTTATGAACTGATGGGGGTCATATCGAATGAGCCCTCTAGTGCCGAGTATTTTTAGAGCGGAACTTACAGAAGACATCTTGACGCCAAGTCTTTTGGCAATATCGCGAACCCTTGCTATGCGACTTTCCTGCTCAAGGTGATAAATAACTTCAAGGTAGTCTTCCATCGCAGAAGTCAGGGGTGTAACCGAGTTCAGAGGTGACATGATCCTACCTTAAATATTGAAAGATATTTCTGTCCGGTTGAAATATGCCATTACGGCTCGGGAGTTTCAATGTTTTTAGTAAGAAGGTTTCCACGCACTTCCCAAAACAATTAGGATTCGTCCTCTCTTTCCCGATGTTCAATGTGGTCCCAAGTGCTTGAACTCGTAGGACCTTTTGAAAGTCTGTGATACTGCCATGCGAGATGACAGTGCAAAATGATTTCTTCGACCCAATCCCTCATGTCACACATCACACCACAAGCGCCGGACTCCTCTTCATGTTCAGCCATTTCTCTAACGGTTGAGTCTGTTTTCATCAAAAGGTCAAAAATTTTTTCAAAACATTTGTGAACGTGCAACTCGAATTCGTCAGAGTTTGAAAATTTCACGGCGAAAGTCCCCTTATCAACAAATTGTTGATACAAAGGCCGACCATTTGAACATCGGGCAAACCAATATCATGAAAGAGTCGGCCTAATTTAAAAAACAAGAGGATCGGTCAGACAAATCATGTCTTCAATTAAATGTCGCCCTCAATCATCCGCCATTTACCATCAGGCAGATTGAGCTGGTCCAAAATATTCTTTGAAGCGACATTAATATAAAACATGTCAGGGGCTTCAGGCCCTACAAGAACCACTGGTCCATGAAATTTCCATGAAAATTCTTCGATAGTGGTGGTTCCTCCAAATTCTGCGCCTCTAGTCTGATAACCTATTACCAGGACTTCATAATCACCCTTCTTGAAACATTTTTTCAGTTCTACTTCATCTATTCCCTCACACAAGCGAAAACCAACATTAACATAATCTCCGAGTCTGCTGTCAAAACCCATTCGTAACTCTTTGTCCTTTTCAGCTATTAATTCCGGCGTAACAATCGCTGTTCGGGTTTTGTCCGCGTCTACAAAGACCACATCTCTGCGCAAAGTATACGGCGATTCGAGAAAATGGAAGATATTGAGCCTTGTCTGATGCTTGCGCGCCAGGTTCAAAGCATAGTCAAACGCCCAGTCACCCTGTCGTGAGAAAGTTGCGCATAAACCTATTCCGTTCATTTGTGTCCTCCTGATTTGATATACTAAAATTGTGAGAATTCCAGTAAGCTTTCGTTTTGTACTTCTCCTCCATCGATGACTTCTCGAAAAGGCAATTCGATTATAAATACAGAACCTTGACCTTCTTTAGATTCCACCTTTATGATTCCACCATGTTCGAGTATGACCTTCCTGGTGATTACAAGCCCCAAGCCAGTGCCTTTTGAGCCTTTTGTCGAATAGAACTTCGTAAACAAATTTTGAGAAATCTCTTCAGGCATGCCAACCCCATCATCTGATACTTTTATGACAAGCCGATCTCCTTCTGTCCGCCCATAAACAATCACATGATGCGTAATTTCAGTATCTTCAGTTCTGCATGCATGAATTGCGTTAGAAACAAGATTGGACAATGCGCTGTGAACTCCACCGGGATCTATTAGACAGGAGGCGATTCTCCGTTGGAAATCTCGAATAAGTTGAACTCCTTCATCTTTGGCCTTAGCTTCATAAAGATCACAAACTTCTGTAAGCAGTTGCCCCAATTCATATTGCCTGTATTCAGGTTCTCTTTCTTTGGACGCGTACAAAATTCCTTTCACTAAGTCCGAAATTTTTTCCACATTGTGTTTCACCATGGCCCATCCCGCCTTGACTCGATCATCACGACCCCGGGTCAAGCCTGAATCGATAACGTAAACCCCTCCTTGAAGCCCGGACAAAATGTTTTTTATAGAATGTGACATTCCAGCTATCGTTTCTCCCAAAATCACTAACTGTCCCTGGAGTCTTTTAACTTCAGTAATATTTGTGCTCATTTCCATTACCGCTGTAACGTCGCCCTTTTCATCCATTACGGGAGCTGTGTAAACGATTATGTAAGTGTCTTCCCCCTTCTTTCGCCAAATTTCTTCCGAATAATTAACGGCACGGTTTTGAAAAGTTTTTTCGACTGGACAATTGTCACATTTTTCTTCAAGACCCTTATAAACTTGGAAACATTTTCTGCCCTCCGCGACGCCAAAGTCACGGGCGAAGAAATTGTTATGTCTGACAATATTGAAATCTTTGTCCACAACCGTGAGATAACAAGGAACGTTTTCAAAAAGATACTGAAATTCCTGTCGTTGCTGCTCTATCTTAAACTGGAGTTTCTTTAGCAGGGTGACATCAACAACCATTTCCAGGACTTCCTCAACTTCACCCTTCTCATCAAATATAGGGGAAGTCTTAACAATGACGTGTGATTCGTGGCCGTCAATGTTCCAGATTTCTTCAGATTGGTGGGATGACCCGTCATAAAAAGTCTTCTCTACAGGACAGTTGTCGCAGCGTGAATTCTTGTTTTTGTAACCAGCGAAACAGTACTGACTGACCTTTTCTCCAAATTGGGCGTTGAATGTCCGGTTGGCTCTGGAAATGCGGAAATTCTTGTCTATGACAGTTAAGTAACAAGGCGCCTCATCGAAAAGCGATTTGTACATCCTGCGACTGGTGTCGAGCTGATTGGTCCTGAGATTGATCTGACGGCTCATATGATCAAAAGCCCTGGTCAAGTCGGCCATTTCATCTTTTCCCATAGTCTGACCGCGAGGCTCATACTCCCCCTTGGCCATTTTTGACGTTTTTTCCTGTAAATTCTTTACTGCCGGATTCACAAACAACAGGACGGCTGCTCCGCTCATTGTGCAAATTACCAAAAAGAGCGCTATCGCAAAGCCGACGGTCTTATGGGAATTTCTCGAAATCTCCTGCCTGATATTGCTCAAACCGATCTTTAACTCTACAGCGCCGAGGATTCTGTCGATCTCAGGATGAGCATGACAAGCAGCGGCGGAACAGCTCGGAAGATTTAAGAGTGGGTTAACAACAGTGATCACAGAGCCATCATCTGAAATCTTATGCCGGACATGAGAATTGGTTTTTAAATCATAAAGGAGCGGATCATTTGACAAGTCTATAGGAACAGAAGACCTAATTTGTTTAGTGGAATAACGCAGAATACCTTTCTGGTCATAAATGTTTATTTCTCTGAAGCCTTCCGTCATGCCAATGGCATTTATGATCTCACGGATAATCCCCCGTTCCTTAGTCATCATACCATTCCCAATAGCGGCCTTTATGACCTCGGAATCTTTGACCGAGTCCTGAACAGTTTTTTTAATGAAACTAGATTCTTGAGATGAAATTGTTTTGTATGAAAAAACCAGTAACGCCAAAAACATAACTAGACCAGCGTAAAAGCTGATTTTGAAGCCTAAACTCCTGGTAAACCTTTTAACAAAATGGATGGCGTTCTTGAGCATAGTGCCTAATTAAAAAGCTTTAATATGCTGTGGATCATCGAGGCTTTAAAATGCCCTGATAATCACGAACGCCATCCGAATTTCAGCCAAAAAAGAGGACCGACCATAGTGATTAGTGTTACCGGATCTGTGAGAGTAACAAAGGTCACTAACCCCAAACCTCAAACATTAACAACTACCCGAGGATCCTCTTGATCTCTTTCAATAAGGCGTCCTTATCCACAGGTTTTTCAATATAAGCCTCAGGTGGCCTAATTGATCTTTCGTGAATCCACTTTTTGAAGTCCATGTTGGGAGTGTCGTCAGTAGCGAAACCTGTCACCATGACTACGGGGATAGCGCTAATTTCAGGATCTCTTCTCAATTCGCGAAACATCTTGATCCCGGTCTTGTTCGGCATCAGC